>CAZKKP010000054.1:0-1795 GCA_964553295.1 uncultured Thermoanaerobaculia bacterium
CTCCTTCGAGGCGCGCTGCGGCGAGGTCCTGGAAGGTCTCGGCATCCCCACGGCGATCCATCGTCGACCTCTCGGCACCCTCTCCGGGGGCTTCAAGCTGCGCGTGCTCCTGGCCCAGGTGCTGGCGTCGGACCCTGGCGCGCTGCTCCTCGACGAGCCGACCAACCACCTCGACATCCTGTCGATCCGCTGGTTGGAGAAGTTCCTCCTCGAGTACCGGGGCTGCGCGGTGGTGATCTCCCACGACCACCGGTTCCTCGACAACGTGTGCAGCCACATCGTCGACGTCGACTACGAGACGGTCACCGTCTACACCGGCAACTACACCGAGTTCGTGCGTCTGAAGGCGACCGACCGGGAGCGGCGAGAGGCCGAGATCGCCAAGCGGGAGAAGGAGATCGCCTCTCACCAGGCGTTCGTCGACCGGTTCAGGGCCAAGGCCACCAAGGCGCGCCAGGCGCAGTCCAAGATCAAGATGATCGAACGCACCGTGATCGAGCGACTGCCGGTGTCCTCTCGGCGCTACCCGACCTTCGGCTTCTCCCAGCGTCGACCCAGCGGCAAGGTGGTGCTCGAGGTCGAGCACCTGTGCAAGTCCTACGGCGACAACCGGGTCCTCTCGGACGTCTCGCTGACCGTTCGACGGGGCGATCGCCTGGCGGTCATCGGGCCGAACGGCATCGGCAAGTCCACCCTGCTCAAGATCGTCACGGGCAAGGTCGAGGCCGACGCCGGCGAGGTGCGCTGGGGCCACGAGACCCACCCCGGCTACTTCGCCCAGGACCACCGGGACCTTCTCGAGGGCCGCGATGGCACCGTCGAGAGCTGGCTCGGCGAGGCCTGCCCGGGACGCGACGTCGGCTTTGTCCGCGGCCAGCTGGGCAAGGTCCTGTTCAGCCGCGACGAGGTCGCCAAGAAGCTGGGCGCGCTGTCGGGTGGCGAGGCGGCGCGCCTCATCTTCGCCCGCCTGACGGTCGAGGCGCCCAACGTGCTGGTGCTCGACGAGCCGACCAACCACCTCGACCTCGAGGCCATCGAGGCGCTGGTCGACGCCCTGGCCTCCTACGACGGCACCCTGATCTTCGTGTCCCACGACCGCTGGTTCGTGTCGCGGCTCGCGTCGCGGATCTTCGAGATCTCCGCCCACGGCATCACCGACTACCCGGGCGGCTACGACGACTACCTCGCAGACTGCGGCGACGACCACCTCGACGCCGACGCGGTCTCCCTGCGCGCCCGCCGCGAGAAGCGCGATTCCAGGGGCGAGCGCCCTGTGCCGCCCCCCCCGGCGTCGGCGCCGACCCCGGCCACTCGCGCGGATCAGAAGCGTCGCCGCGAGCTCGTGCTGCGGCGGGACGTGCTCACCGCCTCGATCGAGGAGGCCGAGTCGAGGATCGTCGACATCGACGCCCGCTTCTGCGAGGCGGGCTTCTTCGAGCGCACCACCGACGACCAGGTGCGCCGCCTCCAGCGGGAACAACAGGAGCTGCGCACCAGGCTGGCTGCCCTGCTGGCCGACTGGGAGCAGGTCGAGGAGCAGCTCGCCGAGCTCGGCGAGGATTAGGAAACGGTGCTCACCGTTCGCCGAAGAAGGTGGATCGTGAAGCCGTCGGCCTGCGGGCAGGGCAGGATTCGCACGCCGCCGGCCGAGGTCGGACGGGCCGGGCAGCCGGGCGGCACGAGGGGTGTCGGGTCGAGCCACACGAAACCGGACGGCAGCGGTTCGAGCAGCCGCTCGTTCTCCTCCGGCTCGATCGAGCAGGTGGCGTAGACCAACTCGCCTCCCCGGCCCAGA
>CAZKKP010000054.1:1805-8566 GCA_964553295.1 uncultured Thermoanaerobaculia bacterium
CAGCACGCCGCCGGGCCGGACGAGCGCGAGTGCGGCCGCCAGGAGGCGCGCCTGGACCTTCGCCATCTCGATGACGTCTTCCGGGGAGAGCCGCCAGCGGAGCTCGGGGTGGCGGCGAAGGGTCCCGGTTCCGGAGCAGGGGGCGTCGAGGAGAACGAGGTCGAAAGACGCCGCGGCGAAGGGAGAACAGGCGGCATCGGCCACGGCCGCGCGACCCGGTTGCAATCGGGCCACCAGCCGGGCCCGGCCGAGATGACGGTCGAGAGCGCCCACCCAGGCTGCCGGCAGGAGCCGCGACAGCAGCGCCGCCTTGCCCCCGGGCGCTGCGCAGAGGTCGGCGACCCACGCCGCACCCGGCGCCGCTGCGGCCGCAAGGTGCGCGACCAGCTGCGAGCTCGGATCCTGGGCGTAGGCCTCCCCCGACACCACGCGCCCGATGGCGTCTGCGGCGCCGTCGGCCTGCCGCCACGCCCCGGGGCACCACGGGTGCGGCTCGTACCGCGCGCCGACCGGAGACCCGTCAGGGAGCGGATCGTCGCCGAGCGACCAGACCCACAGCCCGGCCGGCTGCTGGTCGGCCTCGAGAGCACTCTCGGTCGCCGACGCGCCGAACTGACCCGTCCAGCGCGCCACCAGCCACTCGGGGTGCGACCAGCGGTCAGCCGGGGCGCCCGAAGCCAGCAGCACGTCGAGCTCTCGCGGCGCCCGCCGGAGGACTGCGTTGACCATCCCGGAGGCGGAGGATCGACCCAGCCGGCGCACCAGGTGCACCGCGCCGTCCACCGCCACCGGCACCGGCACTCCGAGGAAGGCGCCGTCGTGCAGCCCGAGGCGCAGCGCACTGCGGACCTCCGGGTCGAGGGCGGACAGCGGCCGCCGGAGACACGCGCTCAGCGCCCGGTCGAGGGCTCCCTGCCAGCGCAGCACTCCGAGCACCCGGGCACGGACTCCCGGCCGCGTCTCGTTGCCGAGCAACCGCGACGCGTACGCCCCGCCCTCGACCCGCTGCAGCAGACGGGCCGCCGTGAGGCGGTCAGCTGAAGAGCTCACCCCGGGTCACCCGCTCGCCGATGAGGAAGGCGTCGACGGGCATCCGCCGGCGCCCCTCGCGCTGCAGCTCGGTAATCCGCGCGACAGTGCCGCGACCACAGCGGACCAGGATACCGGCGTTCTCGACCGCGACCACCGTGCCGGGCGCCTCGTCCCCGGCCGGCGGCGGCGTCACCTCCTCAAGGCCGAACAGCTTGACCCGGCCACCGCGCAGCTTCGAGTACAGCCCCGGCCACGGGGTCAGGCCACGCAAACGGTTGACCAGCGTCCGTGCCGGCATCGTCCAGTCCACCTTGGCGAAGGAGCGGCGCAGCATCGGGCTGACCGACACCCCTACGGACGGCTGCGCCCGGGGCTCGATCCGCCCGGCCTCGAGCCCGTCCAGGGTCTCGACCATGAGCTCGGCGCCGAGCCTGGCGAGCCGCGGCGCGAGCAGCTCCGCGGTGTCCCGGGGGTCGATCTAGACGGACCGTTGCAGCAGGATCGGCCCGGTGTCCATCCCCGGGTCGAGCTCCATGGTGGTGACGCCGGTGACCCGGTCGCCGCAGACCAGGGCCCACTGGATCGGCGACGGGCCACGGTGACGCGGCAGCAGGCTCGGGTGGAGGTTGACGAAGCCGCGCGGCGGCACCCGCAAGAGCTCGGCGGGGATCAGCTTGCCGTAGGCCACGACCACCGCGACATCGCCGCCCGCCCCGGCCAGCTCCGCTGCGAAGCGCTCGTTCTTCAAACCCTTGGGTTGGGTCACAGGAAGACCGTGGCGGCCGGCCATCTCGACCACCGGCGGCGCGGTCTGCACCTGGTGCCGCCCGACCGGCTGATCCGGCTTCGACACCACCAGCACCACCTCGTGCCGGCTGGCCACCAGCCGCTCGAGGGTTGGCGCCGCGAACTCCGGAGTCCCGAAAAACACCACCTTCATGGCCGGTCAGTCTAACATCCGTCCTGAGACCCGGATTCCTCGCCCACGGACTGGGAATCCGGCCCCTCAGGGCAGCCCGGGCCGTCGAATCGAGACCCTGTATACTTTCGCGCGGAGGCCGAGATGACCTTGACGACGCCCGCTGCGATCCGCGCGGCGCTTGACGACATTCTGCCCGGGGTTCAGAAGCCGTCGCGCTACCTCGGGCTGGAGCGCAACCTCACCCGCAAGGAATGGGACGACGTGGTGGTGCGCGTGGCCCTGGCGTTCCCGGACGCCTACGAGATCGGCATGTCCCACCAGGGCTCACGGATTCTCTACCACCTCGTCAACCGCCGAGCCGACGCGTTGGCCGAGCGTTGCTACGCCCCGATGCCCGACATGGCGGCGGCCATGCGGGCAGCCGGCCTTCCCCTGTACACCCTGGAGTCCTACCATCCGGTTCGCGACTTCGACGCGGTGGGCATCTCGCTGCAGTCCGAGCTCAACTACGTCAACGTGCCCTACCTGCTCGACCTTGCCGGCATCCCGAGGTTCGCCCGCGAGCGTTCCGGCGGCATGCCCTTCGTGCTCGGCGGCGGGCCCTGCACCGCCAACCCCGAGCCGGTCGCCGACTTCTTCGACGCCATCCTGATCGGCGACGGCGAGGCCGGCCTGGACGCGATGCTCGACGCCATCCGGGACGGCCTGGCCAGCGGTGAGCCGCGGTTGGCGGTGCTGCGCCGACTGGCGGCAGTGGAAGGGGTGTACGTGCCGGCCTTCTACCAATGGACCCCGACCGCCCTGGACCCGGCGGGCGCCTGGGCGAGCGTCGACCAGTCCGCCCCCCTGCCCGTGCAGCGGGTTTGGGTCGCCGAGCTCGACCCGGCCGACCAGCCCGAGGTGCCGATCGTACCGTTCGCCGAGGTCATCCAGGACCGCGTCGGCATGGAGATCATGCGCGGCTGCACCCAGGGATGCCGCTTCTGCCAGGCCGGGTACTGGTACCGGCCGGTGCGCGAGCACGACCCCGAGGTGGTCGCGGAGCGCATGCTCGCTCAGGTGCGCGAGACCGGCTTCGAGGAGGTCGGCCTGCTCAGCCTGTCGTCCGCCGACTACTCCCAGATCGAGCCGCTGGTCTACTCCCTGGCCGAACGCCTGGCCGACCGGCGGGTCTCGGTCAGCCTGCCCAGCCTGCGCGCCGATGCCTTCTCGGTCGGCCTCGCCGAGGCGGTGTCGAGGGTGCGCAAGTCGGGCTTCACGTTCGCGCCCGAGACCGGCTCCGACCGCCTCCGGCGAGTGGTCAACAAGACCTTCACCAACGCCGACATGGTCCAGGCGGCGCGAGCCGCCTTCGCCAGCGGCTGGAACCTGATCAAGGTCTACGCCATGATCGGGCTGCCGACGGAGACCGACGACGATCTCGAGGAGCTCGCGCGGCTTGCCGAGGAGCTGGTGAGGGTGGGCCGTCAGGAGCGCGGCGGCCGGGCCGAGGTCAAGGTCTCGGTGGGTTGCTTCGTGCCCAAGGCCTGGACCCCGTTCCAGTGGCAGCCCTTCGGCCCCGTGGCCGAGCTCGAGCGCCGAGTCCGGCTGCTCAGGGACCGGTTCCGGCGGGTGAAGGGCGCCCGTCTGACGTGGGCGGATCCCCGGGAGTCGGCCCTCGAGGCACTGCTGTCCCGAGGTGATCGTCGGCTCGCCCGGGCCATCGCCCGCGCCCACGACCTCGGGGCGGTGTTCGACGGCTGGTCGGACCATCTCGACCTCGAGGCCTGGGACCGCGCCATCTCAGAGACCGGACTCGACCTCGACCGCGAGCTCGGACCTCGGGACGAGCGCGGGCCACTGCCCTGGGACCTGATCGACGCCGGGGTGCGACGGAGCTACCTCCGGGCCGAGTGGCGGCGGGCCCGGCGCGAGCTGGCCACCGAGGACTGCAAGTGGGGCCACTGCTACCACTGCGGCATCCCGGGCGACGGCGAGGACACCCAGCTCGCCCGAAACACCCTGCCGGTGCTCGGAGACCCGCCGGCCGAGGACCTCCAGCCGAAGGTCGCCGCCTACCGGCGGCGGCCGGCCCCCCGGCTTCCGCCGGCCGCTTCACCGGCCCGCCAGGCGCAGGTTCACCGCCGCTATCGATTCACCATGGCCAAGTCCGGCGACGCCCGCTTCCTGTCCCACCGCCAGGTCATGGACGCCCTCGAACGGGTGCTGCGCGCGGCCAACCTGCCGTTGCACTACACCGAGGGCTTCAACCCGCACGTCCGGCTGTCGATGGGCCCGGCGCTGCCCCTCGGCCACGAGGCTCTGGCCGAGGTGTTCGACGTCGACTGCACCGCCCCGGTCAGCCCCCGCCAAGTTGCCGCCGCCAGCGCCCTGCTGCCTGACGGCCTCGAGCTGCTCGACGCCCGGGCGCTGCTGCCCGGCGCCCCGTCGCTCGGCAAGATGGTCGCCGCCGCACGCTACCGGGTCGCGCCGCCGCCGTCCGGCGAGTGGCCGAACAGCCCGGAGGGGCTGCCGGCGGAGCTTCGCTCGGGGATTCTCCAGTGGCGCCGACGGGAAGACGGCAGCCTGTCCCTCGAACTCAACCTGCGCCAGGACGAAGGTCCCGTGGTCAGCGTCAAGGCGATCGCCGCCGCCCTCGGCCTCGACGCCCCGGCGGTGGCACGACTGCGGGCGACGCGGGAGCGGCTGGTGCTTCGACCACCCGCGCCCGGAAGGCCAGGCGGCGCCGAGTCACTCCAGGCGGTGGCGACATGAGCCGCTGGGTGGTTCACTCCAAGGTCGAGTTCGACGCCGAGCACGCCCTGACCACCTATCTCGGCCGCCCCGAGGAGCCGCACTCCCACCGCTGGCGGGTCGCCATCAGAGTCGGCGCCGAGCGCCTGCACCCGGAGGGCTACGCGGTCGACTTCCACGCCGTCCATCAGCTCCTCGAGGAGACGGTGGCGCCCTTCGCAGGCGCAGATCTCAACCTCGACCCCGAGGTCGGAGTTCCGTCACCAACCGCCGAGCGTCTCGCCGAGGTGGTGGCGTCGCGGATCGTCCTGCGCTGCCGGACCCTCGGAGCTCGATTGCTCACGGTGAGCGTCTGGGAAGGCCCGACGAACCGGGTCGACCTCGAGCTCTGAAGGCCCGGCAGCTCGATCGGGTCAGGCGAAGCCGAGCCCGGCCGGAGCGATCGCCGTGTTGACCGCCTCGACGAGCTGCGCGCCCTTCACCGGCCGGGTCAGCACCGCGTCGGCGCCGCTCTTCCGGGCCTCGTCGGGGGCGACCCCCTGCTCGCCCCCGGCGAGCACCACGAGCTTGACACCCGGAATTGCCGGGTTGGCCCGGATCGCGTCGAGCACCCCGAGGCCGCCGAGACCGGGCAGGGTGGGGTCGAGCACGATCACCGACGGCAGGAAGCTGGCCGCCATCGAGCCGGCGATGAAGCCGTCACTCGCGACCGCGAGTTCGAACCCGGCCTGACGCAGCGCCTTCTTCATGGACTGCACCGCCTTGCCGTCCTGCTCGACGAGCAGCACGCGCCGGCCGCGGACCTGCAGCTCCTCCGGGATGGGCATGTTGTGCTCCCGCAGAAACTCCAGGAAATCCTGCATCTGAACCCGGTTGTCCCCACGTCCCGGAAGCTGGAAGGCCTTCAGGTGACCGCGCTGGATCCAGCGGATCACGGTGCGGAAGTTGACTCCGCAGAGCTTGGCGATGTCGCCCGTTGTCAGATTCCGCCTCGGAAAGTCCTTGGTCATTTCTGTCACCTACCCTTTCTTGCAGATCATCTGGCGAGCCGTCGGTCCTGATCGGCTGCCGCGCAGCTCCGCTGCCTGTTTGCACGATACTCGCAGACCGTCGTCAGGACTACAACCCGCTCCGAGCAACCTCCACAGCCCTGACGCTCTTGACGACCTCTTGACGCGAGCGGGCCAGGCGTCTCTCCGTGACTCTTCGACGTCACCTCGACACCCCAACGCAAACGATTCGTTAGCAATTGCCATTCCAGGCATGGCCTCGCGTAACGAGCATATACTGGCACAATCTGGTACAACCCGTGAGCTTCTCCCTGGTTCACCGCCCCGACTCGGGATACACTGGGCGTTCGACCGACCGCGGGAGGCCAGACCGGTGCAGAAGCGACAGGATCCGAAAACACAGCGCACACCGGCACAGGCACAGAAGAAGAGGCCCGCGGTGCGCCGCGACTCGCCCGAGCTGTTCCTCAACCGCGAGCTGAGCTGGCTCGCCTTCAACGCCCGGGTCCTCGAAGAGGCGTTGGACCCCGGCAACCCGCTGCTCGAGCGGGTCAAGTTCCTCGCGATCTTCTCGAGCAACCTCGACGAGTTCTTCATGATCCGCGTGTCCGGACTGCGCGACCAGCTCGATGCGGGGGCGGTCAAGGCGCCGCCCGACGGCCGCACGCCGGCCCAACAGCTGGCAGCGATCCGCGAGACCTTGCTGCCCCAGCTCGAGGCCGCCGTCAGCTGCTGGCGGGGCCAGCTGCTGCCCGCCCTGGAAGGCGAGGGCATCAGCATCCTAACCATGGAGCAGCTCAAGAACCGGCAACGCAAGCTCCTCCGACGCCACTTCAAGAGCGAGATCCTGCCGGCGCTGACGCCCCTCGCCTTCGACCCGAGCCACCCCTTCCCCCACATCTCGAACCTCAGCTTGAGCCTCGCCGTGGTGGTCAACGACCCGGCTTACGGACAGCGCTTCGCCCGCCTCAAGGTCCCCCAGACCTTTCCTGCCCTGCTCCGCATCCCGTCGGAGGAGAAGGCCGACGAGTACGAGCGCCTCGGGCTTGCAGAGCTCAGCTCGA
>CAZKKP010000054.1:8576-14066 GCA_964553295.1 uncultured Thermoanaerobaculia bacterium
CGTGTGGCTCGAGGAGGTGATCGCCGCCAACCTCGACCTGCTCTTCTCGGGGATCGAGGTGGTCGGCGCTTGCCCCTTCCGCGTCACCCGCGACGCCGACCTCGAGATCGAGGAGGACGAGGCTGCGGACCTCCTGGCGGCGATCGAGGACGTGGTCGACCGCCGGTTCTTCGGCGCGGTGGTGCGGCTCGAGGTCGACAGCAGGATGCCGGATCGCATCCGCGAGATCCTCGAGCGCAACCTGGGCCTGGCGCCCTTCCTGGTCTACCGCAACGAAGGCCCGCTGGCGCGGGTCCACATCATGGACCTCACCCGGATCGACCGACCTCAGCTCAAAGACCCGCCCTTCGTGCCGCGGATCCAACCGGCGCTGGCCGGGGACGAGTCGGTCTTCTCGGTGCTGCGGAGGCGGGACGTCGCCCTCTACCACCCCTACGACAGCTTCACGCCGGTGGTGGACTTCTTGAGGACGGCCGCGACCGACCCGAACGTCATCGCCATCAAGCAGACGCTGTACCGTGTAGGACCCAACTCGCCGGTGGTGCAGGCGCTGATGTCGGCCCGGGAGAACGGCAAGCAGGTCGCCGTGCTGGTCGAGCTGAAGGCCCGCTTCGACGAGGAGAACAACATCGTCTGGGCGCGGGCCCTGGATCGCGCCGGCGTGCACGTCGTCTACGGCGTGCTCGGCCTCAAGACCCACGCCAAGATGACCCTGGTGGTGCGCCGGGAGCCCGACGGCATCCGCCGCTACCTCCATCTCGGCACTGGCAACTACAACCCGGTGACGGCGCGGGTGTACAGCGATTTCGGTCTGTTGACCGCCGACCCGGTGATCGCCGAGGATGTCTCGGATCTGTTCAACGCCATCACCGGCTACTCCCGGAAGACCTCCTATGCCAGGCTGTTGGTCGCGCCGACCGGGCTGCGGCAGGGGATCGTCGAGCGCATCGAGCGCGAGATCGAGCACCAGCGCAGCTCGGGAAACGGCCGGCTCGCCTTCAAGATGAACGCACTGGTCGACCCCGCCTGCATCCGGGCCCTGTACCGGGCGTCCCAGGCGGGGGTGAAGATCGACCTGCAGGTGCGCGGCGTCTGCTGCCTGAGACCCGGCGTGCCGGGGGTCAGCGAGACCATCACGGTGACCTCGGTAGTCGGGAGGTTCCTCGAGCACGCGCGCATGTACTGGTTCGCCAACGGCGGCGACGACGAACTCTGGCTGGGCAGCGCCGACCTGATGCCGCGCAACCTCGACGGCCGCGTCGAGGTCGTCTTCCCGGTGCTCGACGAGCGCCTGCGCCAGGCACTCCGCGACGACGTGCTGTTCCTCCACCTGCGGGACACGGTCAAGTCCCGGCGCCTCGGCCCCGACGGCGCCTGGACCCGGGTCCGGCCCGCCGACGGCGCCGATCCGCTGGACTCCCAGCGCTGGTTGATCGAGCACCCCCCGACCTGGCACGGGGACGAGTAGGCTCAGGACGCCCCGGGGAGCGCCTTCGCGACCAGCTCGATCACGTCGTAGGTCATGGCCTCCTCGTGGCCGGTCTCGCGCTGGGCGTCGGACAGCATCGACCAGCAGTACGGACAGGCGACGGCGACGTCCTCGGCGCCGCTCGCCTTGAGCTGGCCGTAGCGGGTCTGGTTGATCCGCCGACCGAGCTTCTCCTCGAGCCACATCCGGCCGCCGCCGGCGCCGCAGCACATCGCGGTCTCGCGATGGAGCTCCGCCTCGCGGACCCTGAGACCGGGCACCGCCCGGAGGAGGAAACGCGGAGCGTCGTACTCGCCGTTGGTCCGCCCGAGGTAGCAGGGGTCGTGGTAGGCCAGGGTCAGGTCGACCGACGCCGTGAGCTTGATCCGTCCGGCGCGCAGCAGCTCGGCGACGAGCTGGGTGCCGTGCACCACCTCGTAGTGCCCGCCGAAGTCCGGGTACTCGTGCTTGAGGGTGTTGAAGGCATGCGGGCAGTTGGTGACGATCTTCTTGACGCCATAGCCGTTCATCGTCTCGACATTCTGCATGGCCATCATCTGGAAGAGGTACTCGTTGCCCAACCGGCGGGCGGCGTCGCCGGAGGAGGTCTCCTCGGGGCCCAGGATGGCGATCTTGACGCCCGCCGTCTGGAGGATCTTGACCAGGGCCTTCGAGACCTTGGCGCCGTGGTCGTCGTAGCTGCCCGGGGAGCCGACGAAGAACAGGTACTCGAAGTCGCCACCCGCCTCGGCGGCGAGCGGCACACCGAGGTCGGCCGCCCAGTCGCCGCGCTGCTCCTGCGGCAGCTGCCAGGGGTTGCCGTTGACCTCGTAGCCGCGGAAAGCGGCCTGCGCCTCCTCGGGGAAGTCGGCCTTCTCGAGCACCAGGTTGCGGCGCTGCTCGACCAGCTTGTCGACGTAGGTGATGTCGAGCGGGCAGGCCCGCTCACACCAGCGGCAGGTGGTACAGGCCCAGATCACCTCGGGGTCGACCACCGCCGGCACCAGCTCGACGGCGGAGGTGTGGCCGCCGCCCTCCCCCGGGTCCTTGAGAATCGACGGCTGCTCGCGGTAGAGCTGGTCGCGCACCGACTTCAGGTAGAGCACCGGCTGCAGCGGCTTCTCGGTCAGCGTCGTCGGGCAGTACTCGCGGCAGCGCCCGCACTCGGTGCAGGTGTACATGTCGAGCATCTGCTTCCAGGTGAAGTCGGTGATCGTCGAGATGCCGAATCGGGTGCTCTCGTCCGCGTTCTCCAGGTCCATCGTCGCCAGCTTCCCGGGCGGGTCGAGCTTGGCGAAGAAGACGTTGAACAGCGACGTGTAGACATGGAAGTGCTTCGAGTACGGCAGCTCGTTGGCGAACGCGTACAGCGTCACCAGGTGCAGCCACCATGAGCCGACGTAGAGCCACTGCAGCGACTCCGGCGCCAGGCCCGCGAACAGGCCGCCGACGGCGGCCGAGACCGGCAGATAGGAGGCGTCGAGAGCGCCGCCGGCGATCCGCGCCCCCTCAGAGACGAAATCGGTCACCATCAGGATGGCGATCAGCCCGATCACCAGCCAGGCGCCGAAGGACTGCACGATACGGGCCTTGCGCTGGACACCCCTGCGCCACATCGCGAACCCCAGCCCGACCAGCACGAGGAGCTCGAAGACGTCCTTGGAGAAGAGGTAGGCGTGGCCGACCGGCGTGTGCAGCAGCGGCAGCTCCCAGCCCGCGAAGAGGCCCTCGACCACCATCGTCACGGTGCGCAGGCTGACCACCAGGAAGCCGTAGAAGATCAGCAGGTGATAGAGCCCGGCGAACGGGTCGTCGAACATCCTCTTCTGCCCGATGGCATACACCATCATGTGCTTGAAGCGCTCGCCGAGGCGGTCGAACCGGGCTTCCGGCCGGCCCGCGGTGAGCACCTGGAAGCGCCGGCTCAACGACCACGCGACGGCGCCGACGCTGATGACCGTGATGACCCAGAACCACACGACGCCCGGAACACCGAGCAACGACCCTGCGGTGGCATGCAGCATGTCGACCTCCTCCGGATTTCAGGGGAACGGCGGATGAATCACGGCAGGAGTGTAGCACGATGAATGAGCGCTCATTCAGGCGGGGCGTTGCCTCTCGTCGAACGTGGTGGCGCGATCTCCGCGGGTGCGGCCGGCGCCATGGATGATCGCGCATACGGGACCGGTGCGGCAGCGTCGGCCGCCCCCGCGGAGATTGCGGTTATCAACCGGGCATCGGGAGCCGAGGTTGGCGAGAGGTGTCCACCAGCTTGGCGAGGAGGCTGGAGGTCGGGACGGTCGGGGCGTCGGGCAGGGACCAGAGCCAGTTGTCCGGCAGTACCTGCGGAATCGGGGTCGACTCGAAGAGGATGGGGATGACCTGGATGCGACGGTAGGTGATGCGGTGCTGGACCGCCGGGAGGATCTCGGCGCCCACAGACTGCAGACATCCGGGCAGCACGAGGCGGGCGACGGTGGCGGGATCGGCGCCAGGGGGAAGGTCGCCGTACGGGGGAAGCCAGAGGCCGCGGAGGATCGGGCCGGAGTCCACCCGGCACAGGAGCCAGCGGCCTTCGGGATCGACCGCACAGGCGGCGACCCAGCGCTGGTCCTCGACGGCGCGCGTCTGGCGAGGCGCGGGAAGCTCGTCCTGTCGGCCCCTAGCCCGGGCGCGACACTCGGGGGCGAGGGGGCAACGGTCGCACCGTGGCGAGGTCGGCGTGCAGACCGTGGCGCCGAGCTCCATCAGGGACTCGTTGAGCTCGCCCGGATCCTGGCCCTCCAGGAGAGATGACACCCAGGCCCGGGCGCGCCCGGCCGCGGCCTGGGTGCGCACGTCCCCCTCGAGCTCGAGCATCCGGGCCGCGACCCGGAGCACGTTGCCGTCGAGCACCGGCGTCGCCTCACCGAAGGCGAGGGAGGCGACCGCCGCGGCGGTGTAGGGTCCGACGCCCGGCAACCTCTCGAGTCCCGACGCCGTCCTCGGCAACCCCGCCCCGCCCTCGACCACCTCGCGGGCGAGACGGTGCAGCAGCCGCGCCCGCCGGTAGTAGCCGAGCCCCGACCAGGCCGCGACCACCTCGTCCTCGCCCGCCGCGGCGAGCGCCTCCAGATCCGGGAACCGCGCCACGAACGCCTCGTACTTCGGCGCCACCCGGTCCACCTGGGTCTGCTGCAGCATCAGCTCGCTCACCAGCACCCGATAGGGATCCCGCGGCTCGACCCTCCACGGCAGCCGCCGGCGGTGCTCCCGGAACCACCGAGTCAACACCGAAGCCGCCATCTGCGCAGTGTAGCTGCCCGCGGCGGGCAGCCCCGAGTCTCTGCAGCCGAGGAGGACCGGCGCCGCCGGGCGGTGGGTCGGGCAGGACATCGGGCGCCGGATCGGGCACGGGCCGGCCGGCTCTGCCCTTCCCGTTCACCGATCTGCGACAATCGGCAGACGGAGGGGACGATGACCGACGACCGTCTCAGGGCCGCCGAGCTGATCGCACTGATCCAGAGGGTGTTCTCACCGGGAGCGAGCGAGCGCTCCCTGGCGATCCTCGTCGATCTGCCGGACGGGGCCCTGGCGGACAACGACGACTGGCGGCTGCGACGGGAGCTCGCCGCAGGCTGGGCCCTCGAACTCGAGGAGGCCGCTGACGCCGGCCTCGAGGTCGGGCTCTACGGCTACCGCAATGCACGCGCCAACAACGCCGACCTGCCGGAGTTCGCCTGGCGCCTCACCGCCGGCGAGTCGCCCGCCTGCTGCGCCGAGGTCGAGGGCCGGCCGGCGATACCCTTCGACGAGGTGCTCACCCGCCACCGTCTCGCCCTCGCCCCGACCGAGCTGTCGGCGACGGCGCCGCTCAAGATGATGGCGCGGCGGCTCGGCTTCCGGGCAGCGACCATGCCCGGGTTCTCGCCGGCGATGGTGCCCGCGCTGCGTCTCGACTACACCGAGGTCAACCGCCAGGTGAGACGCCTCAAAGAGCTGCTCGACGAGGCGACGGCGGCCGATCTGCTGTTCCGGGTCGA
>CAZKKP010000055.1:0-4537 GCA_964553295.1 uncultured Thermoanaerobaculia bacterium
TCAAGGGCTGCTGAGGAGGTCTAACCTGCTCAGCACCCTTGGCTTACCCGACACCTACTCACACCCGAACCGGCCCGTGCCCGCAAGACTGACCGAGCGGGTTGTAGAGCGGGCGACCGGGTCTGACAGTGGTATCATGATTCGGACAATAGCCGGTCAGGTCCGGCTGCCACCGTGAAGGACCGCCTCGCAGGAGGGGTGGTCGGGTTCAAGGCCGAGTTCCAGACCCTCGTGGACGCACCCCAGGACGAGCGCCGGCGGGCCCTCGAGATGCTGGCGCATTCACCTCGGAGGTCAAGAGAACACCCGTAATGGGAGGGGCCCGCACGGTGGAGCTCAGGGAGAGGGCAGGGTCGCCAGGTACTCGCGGATCGCGCGCAGGTTCCGCTCCGCATCGGGATTTCCCGGCATCCCCGCCGCCGCCCGGGCGAGGTAGGACTCCGCCTCGACGTGGTGCCCCATCTCGGCCAGCAGCAGACCGAGGGAGTACATCACGTCGTAGTGCTGTGGGTAGGCGTCGAGGATCGAGCGCAGCAGAGCCTGCGCCTCGTCATTCCTGCCCTGGGTGTTGAGCAGCACCGCCAGGTTGGCCTTCGTCGGGTAGAAGAGGTCATCGATGGCCATGGCGATGCGGTAGTACTTTTCGGCCTCGGCAGCGTTGCCGAGGCGCAACGCCAGATTGCCGAGGTTGTGGCCGGCGAACGCGAAGTCGAGCGAGTACGCCATCGCCGTCCGGTAGTCGGCCAGAGCATTCGCCAGGGCCTCTCGTTGGTACGGCTTGAGGAGGCGGTCCTGGGTGTCGGCGAGCTGGACCGCCGCCTGCAGGCGGACCGCCCGAACCGGGTCGAGCAACAGCGGCGCCACGCGGTCGACGAGCTCTTCGGGTGAGGAGGCGGCATAGCTCGAGACCGCCGTATGGCGCATGAGGGGCTCCGGGTCTGCGAGAGCCGCGACGAAGGCGCCGGCGCCGGTCTCACTCGGATAGCGGCCGAGCAGCGAGAGTGCGGTGGCCCGGACGATCACCGGGTACAGCGTGTCACCCGCGAGCCTGACCAGAGCCTCCCCCGCCTCGGGGAGCTCCTCGCGTCCACTGGCGAGGATCGGTCCGTAGTGTGGTTTCTTGGCCAGTCCGTACCACTTCTCGAAGGCGCTGACCGACCAGCTCAGGGGCTTGTCGTCGTGGCAGCCGCCTTGAGAGCAGGCGTTGGGGGTACCGAGGGTCTGACTGAGGTCGGGCCGCGGCGCCCGAAGACTGTGGTCGGCACGCCAGTCGATGACCATGTACGGCCGCTCCGGCATGTGGCATTTGACGCAGAGAGCGCCGTCGGACGGCCTTCCTTCATGGACCTTCTTGTGGAAGTGATGGTCCGGGGTGTCGTAGGCGTCGGCGCGGTGGCACTGGAGACACAGAGCGTTGCCCTCGAACCTGAGCTCGAGGCTGTGCGGGTCGTGGCAGTCCGAGCAGCGGACGTCGTTGGCGTACATCTTGGACTGGGTGAACGAGCCCCACTCGTAGACCTCGTCGAGGATCTGACCGTCGGCGTGGTAGAGACCCTCTTCGAGCAACGCCGGCAGGTGACTGTCGAGCACGGCCGAGGTCGTGTGGTCCCAGTCGCCGAGCTCCGTGCGTCGCGAGTGACAGGGGGCGCAGAGCTCGACCTGCTCACGCGATCCGATGCCGCTGGTTCGCACTTCGAGCTCGCAGTTCGGGCTCTCGGGCCGCGCCATCGGCGGAATCTCGGCCCATGCGACATGCCTCGAGCCCGGCCCGTGACAGGCCTCGCAGCTGACATTGATCTCCGACCAGGTGGTTTCGTAGGTCTGGGTCACCGCGTCAAAGTTCTTGCGCAGGTTCGTCGAGTGGCACTCGGCGCACATCCCGTTCCAGTTCTGTGCGGCTCGCGTCCAGTGCAGCCAATCGCTGGGGGGGATCACCTGGTCCGGATTGAGATCGAACCATCGACCGCGCTCGCTGTCCCAGGCGATCGAGAGGCACTGCAGCCTTCCACCCGGAAACGGTACCAGGTACTGCTGCAGGGGGTAGTGGCCGAAGGTGTGGCTGATCTCGAAGTCGGTCGGCTCTCCATCCGGGCCCTCGGTGTTCACGAAGAAGAGCCCGTCGCGCTTGAAGAACATCGACGTCTTGCCGTTCGAGGTGAAGGCCGCGTCGTCGAAATCGCCGAGCACCGTGGCGGCGGTCGCGACACCCATCGCACGGTCGTGGTCGGATCCACTCCAGCTCTCGAACTCCTTCTCGTGACATGGCCGACAGGCCTCGCGGCCGACGAAGACCGCACCTGGCGCGGCCTGCTGGCGCGCGGCATCAGCCCCCCCCCTGCGCACCAACCACGCCGGGATGCTGAGGACGATGACGGCGGTCGCCACCATGCCGAGCGCTCGCCACCGTGCGAGCGGGTCGCCCTTCACGAACGCACCACCTGGGAAATGTCGAAGTTCTGGCGTCTGATCGGCCGCCGGGCATCGACCTTGACGATGCCGTTCTCGATGCGCACCGGAAACACGTCGAGCGGCCGCGGCGCCGGTGGGCTGACGACGTCGCCGGTGATGTCGAAGGACGAGGCGTGGCAAGGGCAGACAAAGCGCCCCTCGGCCTCGATCCACGGCACCGTGCAGCCGAGGTGGGTGCATTCGCGGTGCAGGGCGATGAAGCCGCCGTCGGTGAGCCGCACCAGATAGAAACGGCCCTCCGGGACGGCGCTCACCGAGCCCGGTTCGAACCGATCCACAGGGCCAGCGACGACGATGGCGTCCTGATCGGCGACCGCGCGGCGCAGGCGTGGGCGGAAGAAGTCGCCGACGACCCACAGAGCCTCTGCGAGCGCCACCCCACCGAGCAGCAGCCAGGCGCGCCCCAGGAAGCCCCTCCTCGACGGTTTCTCTGCATGCCTATTCAAGTCCCCTCCAGACCTGCAGGGCGCACGGAAGGAAAAGTGGACACATCCCATCACCCCCAAGGCCACGTGAGTGCCATGCCGGGGCCTCGGAACCAGACGCCGGTCACCGTCAGCACCACGAGCGCGACGAGGAACAGGACGAGGAGGGCCTGGACGACCTCGGAGGTGGCGGCGCCGCAGCGCCGCCGCAGCACGGCTCGAAATCCGAGAACAACCGCGAAAAGCAGAGCCAGAGGCACGAGTCCCCTGCCGATGAGAGACGGCTCGCCCGCCCCTGGTTGCAGCACGAGGTCATCGACGACGATCAGCAGCGGGGTGAGGGCGAGACCGAGCGCGCCTGCCACCAGAGAGGTTCGACGACCGGTGGCGGTCAGGAACCAGGGCCCGGAAAGCTCGCGCTCGAAGCGCAGGTAAGGGATCGCCAGCAGTGCCAGCGCGGCGAGGCCCGGAATGACGACCACCGCGATCAGGGGATGGAAGTGGAGCTGGAGCTCCTGGAAGCCGAGGAAGTACCATGGCGCCTTGGCCGGGTTGGTGCTCATGCCGGGGTTGGCCGGAGCGCCGAGGGGCGCGTCGACGAAGACCGCCAGCACCATCACGATCGCGACCAGCGAGAGGGCCGCGGCGAGCTCGCGCATCAGAAGCTCGGGCAGAGTCGAGACGTAGTCCGGATCGGCGTCTGCGGCCTCCGCCGGCGGACGTGGGTCGATGACGCCTCCCGCCTTGCGCACGCGCCAGAAATGGAGACCCATGACCAGGACCAGGGCCGCCGGCACCAGGGTGGTGTGAAACGCGTAGAAGATGACCAGGGTCGCCGAGCCGATCTCCGTGCCGCCGCGCGCCATGCTCTGCAGCCAACCGCCGATCCACGGAATGTAGGCGAACATGCCGGTGCAGATCGTGACCGCCCAGAAGGCCAGCTGGTCCCATGGCAGCAGGTAGCCCGTGAAGTTGGCAGCCAGGACGGCGGCGAGCAGGACGAGCCCGAGGACCCAGTTGAAGCGGCGAGGGCCGTAAAACCCACCGGTGAAGAACACCCGCAGCATGTGCAGAACCACCACCGCAACCAGTATGTTGGCGCTCCAGTGGTGGATGTTGCGCACCAGACCACCGAAGAGAAGCTGCTCGTGGAGAGCGACGACCGAGCCGTAGGCACGCTCCGGGGTCGGCTCGTAGGCCAGCATGAGCAGCGCACCGGTGACGAGCATGAGCCCGACCAGCGTCAGCGAGCTGCCGCCCAGGCCGAATGTGTGGGTGAATTGGAGGGTGCTTCGCCGCACGCGCACCGGCCGCATGTGGAGGACGAAGAACTCGAGAATCGTGCGCCGCCGGTCGCGATCCGTTTGCGGCACGATCGGTCGCGGGAACACCGACCGCCAGATCTCGGACAGGAGGCCCCGGCGGCCCGCGGCGCGGTCCGAGGGGGGGGATGGTGCGTCGCCCATGCAGATGACGCTAGCTCAGGTGGGACCACGGTGCAAGGGACTCCGATGGCTCGCCCGACCCGATCGCTGCTGCGCCACGAGCCGCAGATCGATCCCGACTGACCGGCTGCCCAGAGGCGTGGGCACGCTGGCCGGCCTCACACCGTATCGGAGGTTCAGGCGACGACCCGGGTTCGT
>CAZKKP010000055.1:4547-14055 GCA_964553295.1 uncultured Thermoanaerobaculia bacterium
GGCGTGGCAGGCGGCGGCGAGCGGGCCGCCAGACCGGCAGCGGCCGTGGGTCCGGTGTCGCGGCATCGCCAAACAGGACTATACTGGAGCGGTCGGGCTCACAGGAGGTGTTATGAACCGGGTTTTTCTTCCAGTGGCCATCATGCTCATGCTCGCCATCTCTGCAGCCTCGGCCGGCGAGCTGCCGCTCAAGCTCCGTGGATCGATCATGGTGACTGCCGGTGTGCGGTCAGGGGAACGGGTCGAGATCGTGCTGCAGGCTGACAGGTTCACGAGCGACGAGACGGTGCACGAGCTCGGCAGGGTTCTCTTCGAGCAGGGCGAGAACGCGTTACTACACCAGATCCAGGGTTTGCCGGTTGCCGGGTGGGTCGAGATCGGCGGGAGCCACCGGACCGAGCTGAGGGCGGTGCGGAGTCTCGGCAACGGTCCTGTGCGGCAGCTCCGGTTCCTGACCAGCCCGGCGATTCGATACGACGACCTGTGGCTCATGGCCCGTTCGCCCGACTACAACTACGGCTTCGTCGAGCTGGTCATCGACGAAACCGGGGTGGGGGACGGCACGATCATCCCGGCGGCCACGATCGAAATCAGTGACGGGAGAATCCGCATTGCCAGCCTCGGTTCGTATGCATTTCGCATCCTGCAGGTGCGAGCAGACAGCGCCGGGGAGTACGACACGCACGGAAACGAGCCGGCGGGCGAGGCAGGAAGTCAAGAAGAAAACGAGAAGCTCGACCTGACTCCGGGGAACACGTCGCCGAAGCGGTAGCCGAGGGCGATCCATGGGAGGCGGAGGCCGAGGAACCTGAGCTCGGTCGTGGCGCGCGCGTTGTGAAATCCGAAGGAAATCGGGAGCATGATGCGCAGCCCCCACCGTCGGTCGTCCTCCAGTGCACGCAGGGTGAAGTCGACGGGGATCCTGTGGACCTGGAGCGAGTTGGTGCTGATGTCACTGGCGTGCGCGAAAGTGGACGGCAGGTGGCGCCACGGGTCGAGGTCAGCGACCTGCGCCGTGACCACCGAAGGGTCATCGACGACGATACAAAGCGACGCGATCAGGAGGAGAGCGGGAACACGATGCGGCAGGCCTCGATTGTACGTGGTGGATGAGTCTCGAGGGCGAGACTGGAGGTCTGTCATGCGGAACATCATCTGCTCGGTCGCTGTGGTGGCAGTGGTCTCCCTGGCCGCATCGGCGATGGCGGCGGCAGGCGAGTGCTGCTTCACCAACCCGCGCTTCACCGGCGTCTGCAAGGTGCAGCCGGGCGAGGACGAGACCTGCGCCGACATCCTCGCCTACCTCAATAACGTCAACAGCGCCGGCAAGTCTTACTGTGGCAACACCATCATCCGCGGCGGCTGGTCTGAGTTGGACTGCGAGGAAGAGGAGGCCGGGACGGCGTGCAACGTCGAGCCCGTGGTGCAGAGGCTCGTGGCCCCCGAGACGCAGATGCCAGGGGTCTGAGGGAAAAGCGCTCGGGTCCTGAGCTCCAGCCTTCCCACCCGGAGGCCGTCCCCACCGGAGCCGGGTTCATGATGCGCTTCCACCAGGTTCGTCACGAAGAGGCCGAAGTGAACCCGGACGTGTACTGCCCCGGCCGGCGTGGTGGCGTCACCCACGCCTGGCGGGATGTGCCCGAACGTTTCACGTCGGTCCAATCCCACCCGTGGGTATGACCGTGCGGGGTGCCCGGTTGCCACGTCCTCCGAAACAGGTGGTATGATAGTTATAACAATAGCCGGTCAGGTCCGGCTGCCGCCGGGAAGGGCCGCATCGCATCGGGTGCGGCGAGACGATCGCGGACGGGAGGAGGAGCATGTCCTTCAAGAACACGTTCATCCGGCACGAGCGTAGCCCCGAGGTCACGGCCTGGATCGAGGAGGAGAGGGTCGAGCAGGAGGAGCGTTTTGCGACCATCGTCAAGGCGATGGAGGAGCTCGGCCCCAAGCGTGAGAAGTGGTACCAGGAGTTCCTCGACCGCATCACCACCCTCGGCTTCAACCAGGACGGCGACTTCAAGGTGAAGATCGCGCCCCGGGACCTGCCGGTGAAGCCCGCGGGGCGGACCAGCCGGGTGATCTGGAAGTATGGCGTCGGCGGGGAGTAGACCCTGACCACCGTGAGCCTGCTGTCCCAGGCGAGGGAGATGGAACATGCGCCCACACATCGAGCCCTTCTGCGACCGTGACGTCCGCTTCAAGAACCTGCGCCTGCCCGGGTTCGCCCGGGGCATGCGCTACAAGATGCTGAGCTTCGACCCGGAGACCGGCGGCTGCACCATGACCGTGCAGCTCGACGCCGGCTATCGCCAGTCGCCGGGGTTTTCCTGGGGCGAGCGAGAGCTGATCGTCATCGAGGGCGAGCTCGAGGTCGGCAGCCGCACCTGCCGCAAGGGTCACTACTTCTTCCTGCCCGCCGGCTACGCCCTGCCGGAGGTGCGCAGCGAGCGGGGCTGCCTGGTGCTGGAGATGCACAACACCGGCGAGCCGAGCCATGAGGAATCCACCGAGCACCACCCGCTGGCGCAGGTCAACCTGTACCACAACGTCGACTCCTTCATGGACATCCCCTGGGCCATGGGCAACGTCACCAAGCCGTCGGTGGCGGCGGGCTGCCTGATCAAGCTGCTCAACTACAACCCGATCTCCCATGCGATGACGTTCCTGTACTGCATGACGCCTGGCTTCTTCCAGGACAACATCTCCTACCACGACTGCGCCGAGGAGTCCTACCACCTGTGGGGCACCTCCTGGATGATGCAGTTCGGCGACATCCCGACCGGCGGCTACTTCTGGCGTCCGGCCTACATCAACCACGGCGCCTTCGCCTCCGAGTACGGCTGTATCGCCCTGGGTCGTACCGACTCCAAGCTCTTCAACCACTTCCACTACAACCCCTGGACCACGCCGGCGGAGAACGCCGACCGCTCCCTGGCCCGGATGTACCAGCGCGATCCCCTGCTGTACAGGTGGGCCCTGGGCAAGCTCCACAACCACCCGCACGGCCCCGAGGATTTCGAGCAGACCATGAAGCGGCGCGGCGACGAGGAGGGGCACGACACACCGCACGTGTCGGACGGTCACCGCCATGACCACTGGCACGGCCACCACCACCACGACCACGACAGCCCCCACCGGCACCCCCTGGACGAGCCCCACGACCACCACCATCACCACGACTGACGCCGCGGCGCGCAGCGGACCCGGCTGCGAGGCCCTGGCCGTCACCGCCGCAAGTTCGGGCCACGAGGACCACGGCAGCGGTGATCGGCACTGCGCGGCGACGTGGCATCATGACTGCGGGGGATCTCGGGGGTGAACTCGAGCGGGTGGCATGTCGAGGCGGACGGCCGCCGGGTCATGCGGCTGCGGCTGCAGGAGAAGGGGCGCGTGTCGAGCGTCGCCTTCCTGCTCGTCTGGCTGGTGTTCTGGACGGTCGGCGAGGTGGTCGTCGGGTACCTGCTCGTGGCCGGGGCCTTCTCCCTGGCTGCCGGCCGCCCGCTGTGGTCCGATGGACAGCCTCTGGCGCTGGGGCCGGCGGTCGCTGCAGGCGCCTTCATGATGGTCTGGCTGGCGTTCTGGACCCTGGCGGGGGTGTTGGCCTTCCGCGAGCTGCTGCGGCTGGTGTGGTCCGAAGACCGGGTCGCCGTGACCTCGAGCGCGATCCGGGTGGACCGGCGGCGAGGGCCGCTGCGCTCGCGAGTCGATGTGCCCCGGGAGGCGGCGCAACGGGTCGCCCTGTCCGGCTCGGGCGCCGTGCTGGCCGAGACGGCGACCGGCACGGTCGAGATCACCGGCCTGGGCAGCGCGGAGCAGCGTGCGCGCCTCGCCGGCTGGTTGCGGAGCGAGCTCGACGTCCCGGACCTCGGCTGCTCGACGATTCCAACAGGGGTGCCGGACGGCTGGCAGGAGATCTCGACCGAAGGTGGTGCGGTCGCACTGGTGTCAGACCTGGGCAGGCGACGCCTTGCCGCCCGTCTCGCCGCCGCGGTCGCTGCCGCCGCCGCCGCCGTCGCGCTGGTCCTCGTCGTGGAGGCCGTCCGGAACCTGGATCTGCTGGTGCTGGCGATCATGGCGAGCGTCGCCGCCGGCGGGCTCGGCTGGCTCGCCCTCGGCCTGGTCCGGCGACGGGACGAGTGGGTCTACGGCGATCGCCGGCTGGTGCTGCGCCGCCGGGCCGGGTCCCGAACCCGTGACCTCTTCGAGGCCGCGGCCCTCGAGCTGAGCCGGAGCCACGACGGCGACGGCGACGCCTGGTATGAGCTGGAGGCGCTGGCAGGCGGGGCGCCGGGCCGGCGGTCGGTGGTCCGCTCGATTCACGACCCGACCGAGCCGCGGCGGCTCGGCCTGTGGCTGGCCGCGCGGACCGGGGTGTCGTTCACCGACCGGGCCACCTCCCGCGACCGCGATGCCGAGCTGGCCGGAGCTCTCACCCGGCTCGAGGATACGGGACCGATGGGCCGGCGCCTCGCAAAGATCCTGAAGGATCGCGCCGGGAAGGATGGAACCGGGGTCGGTTAGCATCCCTCCCATGCCGGCGATCTCAATTTGAAGACGAATCTGAGGATAGGATTACGACCATGATCCGTTTCCTGAGCGGGCTCGTGCTCGTGGCGATGATGACCACAGCGGCGTTCGCCATGGCGGACGGCGGCGCGCTGGAGGCGGAGACCGGGCGCCACCTCGTGCTGATGCAGGTGGGGTCGTTCCTGCAGGTGATTTAGCGGCGCCAGACACCGTCGGCATTGTCTGCTTTGTCTGGCACGGGTAGCGATTCAGGGGTGGTGGCCGATCCGCTGGCCGCCGGGGCGGGCGGCCGCGCCCTCGCGGCTGCCGGCGGCGAAGGCGCGGAGCCGGGCGGTGCTCGGCCCACCGCCCGGTCGGGCCTCCCAGACGACCAGGGTGCGGCCGTCCGGCTGGGAGGCCAGCTGGGGCCGACCCCCGCTGCCGTCGCCGTCGATCCTGAACTCGCCGCCGAGGGGCAGGCCGTCGGCGTCGAAGCGGCGACCGAACACGCCCGGACCGCCACCGCCCCGGCCCGGGCTCTCCCGCGTCGTCGACCGCGAGCGCCGGTCTCGACTGCTGCCCCGCCGTCGACCGGTTGAGTCGGAACGCGCCACCCCGGGGCGCCCCGTCGGGCCCGGCCCGGCGCGCCTTGAGGTCGCTCCATTCCTGGTACCCAGAGGCGTCCCGGTCCGCCCACGCGACGACGACGGCGCCGCTGACCGCGGCCGCCATGGCGGGGACGGCGGGAGAGGGGGCCGCTGCCAGCCGGATCCAGCGCACGGAGGAATCGGCGCTCCACCGCGCCAGCCACGGTCCGCTGCCGGAACGGCCGACGGCGACAACGATGGCGCCCCCCGGCTCGACGACGGTGGCGAAACCACTGATGTCGAGCACGCTGCCGAGGCCGAGCCGGATGGTGTCGGCCAATAAGTCGCCGTCGGCCGAGATCCGGCGCGACTCGACCGCCAACCTCCCCAGGTCGTGGTGTCCCGAGGTGTGCGTGCGCCAGGTCGCCTGGTACTCCCCGCCGGGTAGGCTGGCGGCGCTCGGAGAGTCCACGCTCTCGCACGCGAGCAGGTCGCACGCGACAGTCGCGATCTCGATCTCCGGGCCGACGGGAACGCCGCTCGGATCCACGAGGCGGCCGACCACCGCGTCCGCGGTCGACCAGAGGACGAAGCCGGTGATCCCGTCGGAGGCCACCGAGCACGCGGACTGCGCGAACGCCGACGGCGCCGCCCCGTGTCCGATCGACCATGGCGGCCCGAGGGGCTCGCCCGCGGCGTCGAAGCGGCGGACCCGGACCTCCGTCGGCGACTCTCCTTCGAGCCAGGCGACGAGGAAGCCGTCGTCGCCGACCGGGGCGACGGCCGGCCAGGAGCTCGGGGCCCCGGGCTCGGCGACCGGCCGCTCCGGACCGAGCGGTGGCGGGCCGGGGTCCTCCGGCAGGGGGTCGTCGTCGACGATGGTGACGGTGGCTGTGGTGGGCTCCGCGAGGACCGCTCCGCCGCCGGCACGGACGAGCTCGAGCCTGACCCGTTTGGCGCCGTCGGGCGCCGCGTCGCCGAGGATGCGGATCCGCGCCGCCTGCGGCTCGAGGTCGCCGTCGTCGAATAGCACCGGCGCGACCCCGGGCTCGAAGTCGATGCCCGGGATCGCGTTGTCGGGATGGATGACTGCCTCGACACTGACGGCGCCGTTGCTGCCGCCGCTGCGCAGGAGGCGGATCTCGACCCAGGCGTCGCGCTCGACGACGGTGCGCTCGGCATCGAGGACCCGGATGGCGCCGGCGGAGGGTCCGGCCGCAAGGCGGGTCCCGAGCACCCGGCCGTCCCGTCCGTAGACGGCGACGAAGCTGCCGTCGCGGTCAGCCACCACGGCCGGCGGCGTGGTCGACGTGCCGAGGGCGGGGTCGAGGCGGAAGGCCTGTCCCAGGGCGTCGCCGTCCGCGGCGAAGCCGCGGGCGCGCAGTCCGAGCGCGCCGCCGGAGGCGTCGTGCGCCCCCCAGGCCACGATGAAGCGGCCGTCGTCTGCGGCCGCGACGGCCGGGAGCGCGCGGTAGCTGGCGTCGACCTCGCGCGGGTCTCCCTCCAGGGCGGCGTCCGGGTCGAGCAGCGCGGCGAGGAGGTGCTCCGGGCCGGTCGGCCACGACCGTGGGCCGAGCCGCCACACCAGGACCGCTCCGCCACTGTTGGTCGACGCGAGGACCGGCGACCGGTTCCAGCCGTCGTCGGCGGAGACGACCTCGAGCTCGGGTCCCACGACGGCGCCGGCGGCGTCGATCCGGCGGGCGACCAGGGAGCTGCCGCCGGCGCCGGGGACCTCGCTCTCCCAGACCGCGACGGCGCCGCCCGCGGCGAGTGTGGCCACGGCCGGGGCGGACCGGTAGCCGGGTCCAGGCGACGACAGGCGGGTGACCGGTTCTGACGGGTCGCCGCGCCAGTCGAAGGATCGTGAGAGCACGGTGGTGCTGTCGGCCGCACCGCCCGTCCAGAAGACGACGAAGCCGCCGTCCGGAAGCCCGGCCACGGCGACGCTGTCCGACGCCAGGAAGTCGCGGGTGGCGACCCGGATCCTCTCGCCGATGGGCTCGCCGCCCGCACCGACCTGCTGCGCCCAGACGCCGCCGCCGCTCGCCTCGGAGAGCGCGGCGGCCCAGACCGCCACCGCGCCGCCGCTCGCGAGCGCCGCCACCACCGGCCCGTCGACCTCGGCGGCTGCCGGAGCGAGGCGCACGACCTGGGAACGCGGCACGCCCTCGGGGTCGAGCACCCGCAGCGACGGCTGGCGCCGCCCGAAGGCCAGCTCCGGCCCCGCCCAGGCCACCATCACGTCGCCGGAGGCCAGCACCGCCGCCGAAGGCGGGCCGACCGCCTCGGCGGCGACCTCGAACTCCGAACGGATGGCGGACGACCCACCGCCGAGCAGTACCAGAGACCAGACCGCGACCGTTCGCAGGCTCATGCCGTGACCTCCTCGCGATTGTCCTCGTGCATCGTCCGGTGTACGGTCCCCCGGGTCGGCGCATCTCCGGGGCTTGCCGGCGCATGCGGTCGGGAGTGGACAGGGTCCACTGTGGGCGACTCGATGGGCGCCCGTCTCCGCGGTCCTGGCGGCTCTCTCGGAAATGCCAGCACGAGGAGGAGGTGTTGACCGCGCTGCTCGAGATGAGGGACGGCAACGCGGACTTCGTCGACGCGTACCTGGCGGAGGTCGGCCGGCGGCACGATGAACTAGTCGCCGCGGTCGACCGCGGCTTCGAACGGCTGCTTTTGCGCCGCGTCGAGCCGGGGTCAACCGGGGTCAGCTGACCGGCGTCCCGAGGGCCCGTGGTCCCGCCCCTCCACGACTCTGCTTGTGGGTCGAACAATATCGGCTTTCTCGACCCTGTCTGACCTGACTGGCTCTCGCCCGGCTCGAGGATCTGGGACTCCCGGGCCGGCGCCTCGCGAAGCTCCTGAAGGATCGCGCCCGGCAGGACGGAACCTGTGCTCTGGTAGCATCCCTGCCATGACGGCGATCTCAATTCGGTGACGACGCTGGACCCTGAAGGGGGGAGGATGACCATGATCCGTTTCCTGAGCGGGCTCGTGCTCGTGGCGATGATGACGACGGGGGCGTTCGCCATGGCGGACGGCGGCGCGCTGGAGGCGGAGACCGGCTGGCGGTCTCCGCCCGCAGAGATCCTGGAGGTCCTCCACGCTCCCCAGCTTCCCGTGGCCTGGACCTCGCCCACCGGCGAGCACCTGCTCCTGGCCGACCCGGTGGACTACCCGCCGCTGGCCGAGCTGGCGGCGCCGATGCACAAGCTGGCCGGCCTCAGGGTCAACCCGGCGACCAACGGGGTCCACGGCCGGCGTGGCGTGACCTCGCCCCGCCTGATGCCGGTGGCCGGAGGTGACCCGAGGCCGCTCGCGCTGCCGGCCGGGGCTGAGGTTCTCGGAGTGGACTGGACCGCGGATGGCCGCCGTTTCGTGCTCACCGTGGGACTTGCCGACCACATCGGCCTGTGGCTGGGGGCCGTCGACACAGACCTTGCCAGGATCGAGGGTCTCGCTGTGAATCCCCTCCTGGGTCGGGCGGTGAGCTGGCTTCCCGACCAGGAGCGCCTGCTGGTGCGTCGCGTCCCCGAGCGCGGCCCGCCGCCTGCGCCGCCGCCCATTCCCGTCGGGCCGAAGGTGCTCGAGAGCGACGGGGCGACGGCCCGCTCCACCTATGAGGCGCGCAACCTGCTCCAGACTGCCCACGACGATGTGCTTTTCGAGTATTTCGCCCGGTCCGAGCTGGTGGTGGTGGACGCCGCAACGGGCGTGGTGAAGCTCCTCGGTGGGGCCGATTTCTACACCACGGCGGAGCTTTCCCCTGATGGCGAGTTCCTCCTGGTGGAGCGCCTGGTAGGTCCCTGGTCCCATGAGGTGGCGTGGTGGCGATTCGCCAGCCGGGTCGAGGTGTGGAACGCCCGGGGCGCTGTGGTCGCGACGGTCGCCTCGCTGCCGGTGGCCGACTCGGTTCCGATTCGCGGCGTTCCGTTGGGCCCGCGCTCGGTGTCGTGGCGCGCCACCGCCCCCCACACGCTGTTCTGGGTCGAGGCCCTCGACGGCGGGAACCCCATGGCCGAAGCGACCCATCGCGACCGGCTGATGCGTCTGGACGCGCCGTTCACCGGGACGCCGACGGAGGTCTTCCGTGCCGAGCACCGTGTGGTGTCCGGCTTTGCCTGGGGCGAGGAGGGTGGCACCCTCATGCTCACCCAGTGGGAGCGGATGCGTCGCTGGCGCCACGTCTGGCTGCTCGACGTGGACGCCGGTACCTCGCGCCGCTGGTACGACCTCGACGAGGACGACCGTTACTCTGACCCGGGCAGCCCGATGCTCCGCCCGCTGGCCAACGGCCGCTGGGTGCTCCGGCAGCGCGGCGACTGGGCATACTTCAACGGCAGCGGCGCCACTGACCAGGGCGACCGGCCGTTCCTGGACCTTCGCCATCTCGAGACCGGCTC
>CAZKKP010000056.1:0-14021 GCA_964553295.1 uncultured Thermoanaerobaculia bacterium
TGACGAACCCGGTGCTGGTGATCGAGATCCTGTCTCCGACCACCGACCCGGCGATCTCCACCAGCCAGGCGACCGTCGACCTCGGCGGTGTCGCCCAGACGGCGCTCGCCGGCGGCGCGCCCCTGAGCCGGCTGCTGTGGGACAACCTCGATCTCGACGAGGTCGGCGAGGTCCCGGCGGCCGGATCCTGGTCGGCGGCCGGGGTTCCCCTGCGCCCCGGCCGCAACCGGCTGCTGGTCACCCTCACCGACACCGCCGGGAGGGTGGCCACGGACCTGGTGACGGTCGAGCGTCAGCTCGCCGGCCCGCGGGTTTCCGGAGTGGTCGCAGACCCGGGCCCGGTCCCCGTCCACGGCCGGTGGCGCGCCACCTTCGACCTCGAGACCGTCTCGAGCCTGCCGCTGCTGAGCTTCGACCCGTCCGCCCCGGATCCCCTGGACGCGGCCCGGGGGGTCACGGCCGAGGCGGTGGTGACCCTCCCCGGCGGCGGGACCGTGCGCCAGCCCGCGTTCTTCCGGCCGGTGGTGGTGGAGCGGGACGGAGTCCTCGAGGAGACCGGCGAGGTCGGCTGGGAGCTGCGCCTCTCGCCGCGGTCGCCAGGCCGGCACGAGGTCGAGCTGCAGGTCGAGGACGCCTCCGGCACCGCTACCCTCGAGCTCGGCGGCTTCGACGCCGTGGCCGCCGGGCTGCCGGGGCCGGTCGAGATCTCGGCCGAGGACCCACGCTACTTCGTGCGCGCCGGTGGCGGCCTGTTCTTCCCGATTGGCCCCGCCCTCGAGCCGGGGACGCAGGCGAACGACGGCGTGCTCAACCTCGCCCGGCCCTGGCTCGGCGGCTTCGGCGGCTGGAGCGGCAACTGGTCGCGCTGGATCTCGCCGGCCGAGCGCCACGGCAACGAGGGCTTCATGGCGCCCCTGTCCTTCCTCGACCGGGCGCCGGGCAGTGAGCTGTCCATGTGGCTCGGCTGCTCCTCGGGCTGCGGCGCCGACGACGACGAGCTCGAGGGCTGGCGGCTCTGGCAGGGCTTCGGAATCGACGGCACCGAGGGCCGTTTCGTGGCCGGCCGTACCTACCGCGTGGTCCTCCGCCTGCGGACCGACGGCCTGGTCGCCGCCTCCCCAGGTCCCTTCGGCGTGACCATGAAGCTGCACGGCTGGAAAGGGACCGGCCAGACCTGGAAGGAGTACCTCGACGGCCTGCCCTCGAGCCGCACCATGGTGGCGCCGGTGGCCTCCGACCGGCCGTGGCACACAATGGTGGAGACCTTCATCGCGCCGGTCGACGCCAGCCACGTCAGCCTCTACCTGACCAATGTCGCGGCGGGCCGAGTGTCCGTCGACGCGATCTCGGTCCGCGAGCTCGACCTCCTCGGTCGCCCCGTCGGCGGCGAGCTCATGCGCAACCCCAAGGCCGACCTCCACCTCGCCATCGACCCCCGAGGGGCGGCCGCCTTCGAGCGGCTCCTCGAACGGGCCGAGAGCGACGGGGTCACCCTCAAGGTCGTGGTCCAGGACAAGAACGACTGGATCCCCAACCATCTCACCCCTCTCGGCTTCTTCGCCGACGTCGGCGGCGGCTACTACCAGGAGGAGGACACGCGCTGGGGATGGTTGCAGCGCCAGTGGTGGCGCCATCTCGCGGCGCGCTGGGCGCCGTCGTCCGCGATCCACTCCTTCGAGCTGAACAACGAGGGCTCGCCGGACGCCGTCGAACACTACCGGGCGGCCCAGCGCTTCGCCCGGTTCTTCTCGCTGGAGTCCGCCCACCCCCGCCTCGCGACGACCTCGTTCTGGTGCTGCTGGCGCCCGGCGTTCTGGGGGGATCAGCTCGACTACCCCGACGTCGGCTACGCCGACCTGCACGAGTACACCGACACCTCGGACCTCGGCCCGCTGCAGGACGAGCTCGAGGGCGATCTCGCCGCGCTCCACCTGCACCTCGTCGACAAGGTGCGGTCGACTCCCGTCGGCAAGCCGGTGCTGAGGGCCGAGTCCGGCGTCGCCGCCTCGAGCCCCGCCTTCGCCCTGCTCGCCGGAACGCCCAACCCCGGCCTGTGGTTCCACAACCTGCTCTGGGCGCAGCTCGACGCCGCCGCCGTCTTCGACACCGGCTACTGGTGGTCCGAGCACTTCCGGGCGGTGGATCTCTTCCTCTTCGGCGCCGACCTCGGGGGCCGCTCGCGGGTCGAGCTCGCCCGCGGCTTCGCCCGCTTCGTCGCCGGCCTCGAGCTGCACCTGGGCGGCTTCGTCGACCTCGCGGCCGCCGCCGGCCACCCGGACCTGCGGGTCGTCGGCCAGCGCAGACTGGCCAGTGGCGTCGCCCACGCCTGGATCCAGAACCGGCGCCACACCTGGCGCCATCTCATGCTCGACCCGGGCTCGATCGTGCCGGTGACGGGGGCGGTGAGCTTGGCGACCGGGCGCCCCGGGGCCTTCGAGGTCTCGTGGTGGGACACCACCAGCGGAGTGCCCTTCGAGGTTGTCGTGGTCGACGCTGACGACGCCGGGGTGCTGGTCCTGGAGGTGGTGGGACTGGCATCAGACGTCGCGGTGACGGTCCGTCCTCGGAACACCGTTGAGCCGCTGTTCGCCGACGGCTTCGAGTCGGGCGATGTCGCCGCATGGTCGGGCAGTGTCGGCTGAGCGGCGCCGCGACAGCACCTGACGGTGCACGCCGTGGACGCCCCGGTGCATCACCGTGGGGCCTCCCGTCGTCCAGGCGAGGCGACCCGGGGCCTGGCGGCCGATGGCTCGGCTGGCATCGGCCTTGCTGGACCCCCCGGCGGGCGCCCCGGAGGCGCCACCGGAGGTGACCATGCGCCGCGCTCCCGTGCTCCTCGCCCTCTCCGCCCTGACCGCCGCCGCGGGTCTCGCGGCCGCATCGACGCCGCCGCCGCCGCCCTCTTCGCCGCCGCCTCTGCCCGCGCGAGCCGCCCTCCAGCGCAACCCCGCCCACCCACGCCTCGACCCGGTGCTCAACCAGGTGTGGGCGAGCCGCTTCGCACCGTCGTTCATCGGTGAGCGGGCGCCGCTTCACGCCCTCGTCGAGGCCGACGAGCGGATCCGGGTGGTCGTCGAGACCGCCCCCGGCCGTGCGTCGTCGGTCAGCCGCCAGCTCGACGCCCTCGGCGGTCGGCTCGAGGCGACCGCAGGCCACCTGGTCTTCGCCCGGGTACCGGTCGCCCAGCTGCCGACCCTTGCCGGGAGGGAAGGGGTCCTCAGGGTCCGCCGCCCCCACGTCGCGAGCCCGCACGTGGTCAGCCAGGGCGTCGCCCTGCACGGCGCCCTCGAGATGCACGGACGGGGGGCCACCGGCGCCGGGGTCAAGGTCGGGGTGCTCGACTGCGGCGGCTTCTCGGGTTACCAGGCACTGCTCGGCAGCGAGCTGCCCGGCTCGGTGACCCTGTGGACCGGCGGCGTCGACCCCGTCGGCCCGAGTGTCCACGGTACCGCCTGCGCCGAGGTCGTCCACGACATGGCGCCCGACGCCGAGCTCTTCTTCGCCCACGACGACGACGAGGCGGAGTTCTACACCGCGATGGACTGGCTGGTGTCCCAGGGGGTGGACGTCATCTCGTACTCCTGCGGGTGGGTCGGCGCCTTCCCCTGGGACGGCTCGGGCGCCCCGCACAACACGGTCAACGCCAAGGTCGAGGAGGCGCGGGCGGCCGGCGTGCTGGTGGTCACCTCCGCCGGCAACTCCGCCGACAACGACAGCTACGTCGAGGTGTACCAGCAGTTCCCCGGGTACCCCTTCCACGACTTCGACGGCAACATCCAGAACGGTATCTTCAGCTGGAGCGACTACGGCTACACGGTCACCCTGACCTGGGACGACTGGCCGGCCGACCCGGCCACCTCGGGCTCGAGCCAGGACTACAGCCTCGAGCTGTGGTGGTGGGACGGCGCGAGCTGGGTCGTAGTGGCGAGCTCGGACAACCCCCAGAACGGCAACCCCGGCGAGCTTCCCTACGAGGCCCTGACGTGGACGCCGCCGGTCGACGAGTGGTACTACCTGACCGTGTCCAAGGTGAACGCCGACCGCAACCACGTCCTCAACCTGAAGAAAACCTCCAACGGCGGCTTCCAGTTCTACCGCGACCATCGCAGCCTGACGATCCCGGCGGACTCCCCGGCGGTGGTGTCGGTCGGAGCGGTGCACTGGAACAGCCTCGCCCTCGAGCCCTTCTCCAGCCGCGGCCCGACCCTCGGACCGGGGGGAACCTTCGACGGCGGCCTGCTCAAGCCCGATCTGGTCGCGGCGGACGCCGTCAGCACCGTCACCTACGGCGCCTCAAACGGCGGCCCCTGGCCGACGGGAACCGGTTACTTCGGTACCTCGGCGGCGGCACCTCACGTTGCCGGCGCCGCGGCGCTGCTGCTCTCGGCGAACCCGTCCCTGGACGCCGACGCCCTCGCCCGGGCACTCCTCCAGTCAGCCGAGGACCACGGTGTCGCGGGGCCCGACACCGACAGCGGCTTCGGCATCCTCGCCCCGGACAACGTGCTCCTGGTCGACGGCTTCGAGAGCGGCGACACCTCCGCCTGGTAAACGGCCGGAGGCCCTCAGCCGACCGCCAGGGACCACGCGCCGGCGCCGCCGGACTCGAAGCCGTCGGCGAACAGGCCGCTGCCGTCGGAGCTGTAGTCGGGGGCCAGGTCGGCGCCGGTCACCACACCGAGGGGCTGGTAGTCGCGATAGCCCGGGAAGACCACGCCGAGCCGGGGGTTGCCGAGGCGTCGGATGAGGATCTCCGACAGCACCCGGCGGAAGTCCGTCGTCACGGCCAGGTCGGCGTTGTCGAACAGCTGCCCGGTAGCCAGGCCCGGCCAGGCCCCGTGCAGACCACCGACGACGCTTCCACCGAGCAGCAGTATCAGGTTGCCGTGCCCGTGATCGGTACCACGATCGGCGTTCTCTCGCAGCCTCCGGCCGAACTCGCTCTGCGCCACCACCGTCAGCCGCGCCGTGTGGTTGCCGCCGCCGGCGCCGTCGAGGTCGAGGTACAGCGCGGCCAGCGCGGAGCTGAGCTCGCCCAGCCTTCCGGCGAAGTAGCCACCGCTGCCGTCACCCTGGCCGTTGTGGGTGTCCCACCCTCCAAAGTCGACCGTCGCCACGCGCAGGCCGAGATCCAGCTTGACGAGTTGGGCCACCACCTTGAGCTGGTCGCCGAGGGTTCCGCTGGGGTAGACGGCTCCGTTGGCTGGAGTGTAGCCGCCCTGGACGTTGAGCGAGATCACGTCCATCGCGTCGAGCGCCTGCACCCCGGTGGCGTGGAGCCAGGTCGCCCCTTCCTGGTAGAGCCGGCGCAGGGCGACCCGCTGGGCGTCGCGCCAGGCCCACGGGCCGGTGTTGATGTTGAACGAGGTCGGACTCGACATGTTGACCGCCGCCGTGTGACCGAGCAGCGAGGTTGCCTGGAGAGCGCCCACCGAGGCCGACGGCATGACGATCTCGTCCGGCAGGTTCGTGGCGCTGGCGAAATGCCGGGCGAGCCAGCCCGTCGGGGTGGTCTTCACCCCCGGCGTGCCACGCTCGATGAACTCCATCGAGTCGAAGTGACTTCGATTGGCGACCGTCGAGCCGGTCGCCTGGACGACCGCGAGACGCCCCGCCGCGAAGAGGTCGTACAGCGGCGCCACTGACGGGTGGAGGCCGAACTGACCATCCAACGGCAGGGCCGCGCCCGCCCCGGACGACGGGACCCTGAGATAGGGGCGGGCAGCCTCGTAGTGGCCGCGGTCGGCGCCTGAGACCGGCATCACAACGTTGAGCCCGTCGAGCCCGCCGCGCAGGAAGACGACGACCAGGACCTCGTCGTTGAAAGCGCCCCCAGGCTGGGCGAAGGCCAGGCTCGAGATTCGGGCGCCGGCCATGCCGGCGATCGCCGCCGAGCAACCAGCCATGAATCCGCGGCGCGTGGTGATCGGCATCTCTACCTCCAGAGGAAGGACGGCGCCATGAAGATGAGACCGACCATCGCCCGCAGCCGGTCGCGGGTCGACGCGCTGCTGTCCAGCGGCAGGGCCAGGTCCGGGTTGTGCCCCTGAGCCATGAACTCGACGATCTCGAGGCGCTCGCCCGAGGGCATCGGCCGGCCGAGCAACCGCTGGATCCAGAAGTCAGCCAGCTGGTTGGCGCTTCGTGCCCAGCTCGGGGTCTGTCCGAGGACGTCGAGCTGGAAGCTGCCGCTGGACTCTCCCCAGCCGATCAGCCAGTTGACGTGGCGCCACGACATCACCCTCGGTGAGGGGCTCTGCCAGCTCTGGCGCAGGTCCGGGTAGCCGTCCGGCGCGACCCACTCGTACAGCGGCTGACCGCAGCTCCGAAACGAGGACAGAAAGGAGTTGGTCTCCGAGTCGCCCTGGACGAGCTGCACCTGGGTGTCGGCGGCGCGGAGGGCGCTGACCGAGATCTCGAAGGGACGTTTGACCTTCTCTCCCCAGATGGTGCGGAAGGCGTTCGAGGAGAGGATGAACCGCACCGTCTGAGCGATCTGATCAGTGGCGTCGACGCCGGCCGCGAACACCGCCGCTGCCTGCTCGACCAGCTCCGCCGGCGGTTCGTCGGCGACCAGCCGCCGGCACAGCTTGCCGGCGATGTGCCGGGCGGTGCCTGGATGACGGGCGAGAGCGTCCAGCACCTGGAGACCGTCGGCCAGTGGCGGCTGGTCGGCCGGCATGAAGACGCCGAGAACGGTCTTCTGGAACCGGTCGTGCCACTCGTCCCGATAGAAGAACTCGCCGGTGTTGCCGATCGCCGGGTTCGACGAGCTGTTGCGCACCGTCCAGCCGGTAAAGGCCCGAGTGGCCTCGTACACATCGGCGTCGACGTAGGCGATCGGCACGCCGCCGGGATCGAGGGGCACCTCGCTTTGCTGGCGGACGCCGAAGTAGCTCTCGGCGCCGAGAGTGTGGAGCTCGAAGAGCTCGCGCGCCCAGTTCTCGTTCGGCCCAGCGTTGGACGAGGTGTAGTTGTCCAGGTAGTACAGCATCGCGGTGCTCTGCGCCACCCCCTCGAGCATCGCCCTGAAGCTCCCGAGGGCGTGGGCCCTGATGACGTCGCGGTCGTAGTGCACGAACATCGGCGCCACCCAGTAGTCGCGACCGTAGACGTTGAAGTGGTTGTGCCAGAAGTCCAGGAGGACTTCGAGCAGCTGCCGTCGGCTGTAGACAGCTCGGAGGAAGGCTGCGGTGCGGCTCTCCTCGAACGGCCGATAGCGTTCGACGTTGGCCACCACGTGGTCGGCCCAGAGCTGGGGCCTGCTCTTGGCAAGCGTGGTGAACCCACCCGCCGCGAGCTTCGCGTCGCACCCCGCGTCGTTGACGGTCCCTGGCGCGAGCTGTTGGTCGAGGTAGGCGTCGAGGCGCTCCTCGTCGCTCGCGCCGAGGGCGTTGAAGGCGTCGACGTCCCCGGGGCGTGGCCCGAAGGCCATGCGGTTGAGGACCACGACGGCCAGCGACGGCGCTGGGAGCGACTTGCTGCGCCCTCTCGGCCACGATGGCGTCACATCCGGCCGCTGCATGGCGGCGACCTGCCCCGTCCCAGAAGAGTCCCTGAAGGCGGCGGTGGGGAAGGCGACCTCTCTCCGGTCGAGCTCGAGGGGTTCGGCGGATTCGCGGTGCATGGCCATCTCCCGGCGATAGCATTTGAAATATTCGGACTCGCTACTGATAGTAACGCCCGCTCCGGCGACGCGGCGTGCTCTCGATCACAGCCCGGTTCGTCTGCCGGCATCGGACGGCGCCGCGCCGAGCAACACGACCGCACAGCCAACGACGGGTGCGGTCGGTCGCGTGGTCCCTCGGCCGGAGGCCCGCGACGATCCCGGGGGACGGCCGCGGCGTCATCCGGTATGCTGAACGCGGCCGGGCCACGGCCGCGGGGGGGCCGGCAGCGATGAAGCTGGAGCGGGTGTTCGACGATCTCGGTGAGTTCGTCTCCTGCTACAAGGGGGCCATCTCGGGTGAGGGGATGCTCCACGTCGCGGCCAGCCACTGGCCCCTCGGCACCACGCTCAAGGTGGACTTCCGGCTCGAGGACGGCCTGGTCCTGGTACGAGGCCTGGCGACCGTGGTGCGCATCGAGCTGGCGCCGGAGGGCGCCACCGGCTGGCTCGTGGCGCGCAGGTCCCTCGCCCTCGCCCGGGCCAGCCGAGACTTCCTCGATCGTCTCGAGAAGCGCAGCGAGGCGGAGGGGGTCGACCCGTTCCGGCTGGCAAACCCCGGGACCCGACCGCCCACGTCTTTGAAGCGGCCCGCTCACCGACCGACGCAGCCGCCGCGGACCTCCTCCCTGAGCTTCGAGCCGCCGCTGCTCGACCGGGCTCCGGCGACCGCGCTCGAGCCCGAGCACCAGCCGCATCCATCGCTGCAGGTCGAGGCATCCCCTGCACCTTTGTTCGTCGGCGCCTCGCCCGCCAACCCGTCGCGGCAGACTCCCCAGGCCATGACATCCACGACCGTCACCCAGGGCGAGCCGGTCGATGACGCTGCGGACGTGCCCCTCGAAGAGGAGCGCGACGACTCCGAGACACGCGACGCCGTGAGCGAGGGGAGAACGGCGGCTCATGGAAGAAGGCGCGCCGCCTCGGGCCCGATCGAGCCCGACCGGTCATCGCGGCTGCGCTGGTTGCTCTGGGCCGCCGCCCTGGCCGCCGTCGCGATCCTCGCGGTCACCCTGACCTGGCTCCTGGTGCCCGAGCTGTTCTCTTCGGACGTTGGCACACCGGTCGTGGTGTCGGAACCCTACCCGGCCGAACACAGCCGGGACGAAGTCCCCCTCGAAGGTGTGCCCGACGACGGACCGGGCGACGAGTCGCCGCACAACGAGGACCCCGTCCCGCCGTCGACGACGGCGGTACCGGCGCCGCAAGCGCCTGCGACCCGGACCGCGGTCCCCACGCCGGCGGCTGCAACCCCGGCGCCGACGGCGGTCGTCACGACCCTGGCCCCTGGCCCGCTGCACGTCGTCGCACTCGAGTGGACCGAGGACGAGGGCGGAACCACCGTCGTGCTCGTCGCCGACCGGCCGCTCGATGCCGGCCGGCTGCGCGGCGGCCGGCTCGACGGCAGCCCGGGCCCACGAGAGCTGGTCAGGATCCTGGACGTCGCCTCGAGCACCCTCGCCGTAGCGACCCCGGTCAACGGTCGCGACCTGGAGACGGTGCGGACCTGGCTGCACTCCGACCGTCGACCGCCGGAGCTGCACGTCGTGCTCGACCTCGCTGACCCGATGGTGCGCGCTGCGCCGCCCGAGGTCGTCGGCAACCGGCTGGTCCTCCGCCTCGCGCGCTGAGCCGGGTCAGCGGGAGTCGACTGACGGGATGCGGAAACGCGAGGGCTCCACGTCGTTGAGTGCCACTGAGGAGAAGGTACAGCGCCAGAGCTCCCCGTCAGTGGTGAAGGTCGCGTAGTGGGGCAGCAGCACCGGACCGACCTGGCGCCAGTCGGAAAGGTCGCCGATCAGCGGGCCCCGCTGATCTGCCGTCGTTTCGAGCCGGAACCCCACCGGCAGCGCCCGCTCACCGACGAGCACCGTCAACTGGTGCCCGGAGGGATCCCGCCCGGATAATGGCAGACAGCTCTCGCCAGCGAATCCGACTTCGACGCCGACCTCCAGTCCGCTCAGCAGCAGGTCGTACCGCAGCACGAGCAGGTGCACGGCGAGCAGGCGCAGCTCGGTGCACACGATCGACTCGAGCGGCCGGGCAAGGGCGCCGTCAACCTGCCAGCCCCCGTCGAACCGGCAGACCACCACGGTTCGCGAGCCGTCAGCCGCCTGCTCCTCGAATCGGAGGAGATCGGGTGCCATCGACTCGAGGCGACGCAGGACGGTGCCCCGCGGCCCCGAGCACCGGGCGGTGGCGCTCACCGAGGAGACCCGGAGCACCGCGTCGGCGCCACCGAGCGCGGCTCGTACCGAGCTCACAACGCGGATCAGCCGACCGGACTCAAGGCGCCGGCGATCGACCGGCTCAGCACAGCCGAGCAGCGCCAGGGTCAACACGCCGGCAGCGACGACACGCCCCTGAGAGCCCACCTCCCCAGACTACGGAGCGCCCATCAGGGGGTCAAGCTGCCGCACTCAGCGACAGCGCCTGAGCCGCCGCCCCGCAATCCCGAGCCGACCGAGCAGCGGTCCGACCGCGGCGAGGAAACGCCGGCCGTCCTGGGGGTAGCCTGCCGTCGGCTCGAGCCCCGGAACGAGCCCGGCGAAGTACCGGTTGAGGCACTCCATGTGAAGCTCGCGGAGATACTTGGCGAGCATCGAGGCGAGCGCGACCGGAAGCTGAGCCCGGTCGCACCCGACCCGGACACGGATCTCGACCTCGCGACCGCGCTCCTCGAGCCGGTAGCGGCTGGCTGCCGGGCTCTCGTCGAGGATCCAGACGAACGACGCCGGGAAGACCGCGCCGAGCTGGTCACGGTAGCGGATGCGACCTCCCTGGCGATCGAGGTGCACGAGCAGACGCTGACCCGAGCCCACAATATCGACGAGGCGTACGAGCAGCCGGCCGACCCGGCCGAAGGCGGCGTCGGCCTTGGTCGCCCCCGCAGTCACCAGGTCGTTGAGCTCCGCCGCCTCGAGAACCTCGGCGGACAGAACCACGAGACGGGAGCCGGCGCCCTCGAGCTGCCGCTGCAGCCCCTGGGTCAGCGCCGCGATCTCATCGGCCGCGACCAGCCTGGGCAGCGGGCGGTCGAGATCCGCATACCACGGGCAGCCGGCGGTCCATGCCTCCGGCTCGCCGGCCAGGAAGGAGAGCAGCTCCGAGGTGCGCGCCGGCGCCCTCCCGAGGACGGCGGCGGCGGCCAGCAGCCCGCGCTCGAGGTCGGCCAGGCCACGTCCGCTGCGATACAGTCGCTTCGAGTCGTCGATCGCGACCATCGCCCGGTCGCGGGCAGGCCGTCGGCACACCGCCCCTTCGAGCCGCTCCCAGAGGCTGCTCTCCAGGTGCTCGTCGGGCACCTCGAAGGCGGCGCAACCGACCACCAGAGGCCCGATCACGGGCCCCAGGCCCGCCTCGTCGATCCCGGCCACGATCGCCACACCCTGGATGATATCCGTACAGGGCTACTCGCGGTCACGCTCGAGGGCGCGGAACCGCCAGGGCGGCATCGGGTCAGCGTCCGACCACAGGCCCCGCCTCTCGTGCCTCGCCAGGCGTTCCGCCGCGGCCAGGAGCGGATCCGAGGAGTGGCGGGTCGAGTGCCAGGCGAGGCCCGCCGCGACCAGCTCGCGGCGCTCTCGCCATGCCGCCACTCCTTGCGTCAACGAGCCTACCGCAATCGCGGTCGCCGGCTCAGCGGCCTCGGATCACGACCATCGGGGAGACAGCGAGGGCGCGCAGGCTGGACAGGAGGCCGGCGCCCACGCTGAGCAGAACCGTGCCAACTACCGCCGCGACCATCGCGCCCGGCGACCAGGCCCAGGGAGCCTCGAGGCCGAATCGGGTCACCGCCCAGGCGAGCACGACGCCTCCCGCGGTGCCGATGACCCCGGCCACCATCCCGACCAGCCCGTACTCGACCGAGAAGACCATCGCGATCTGGGCGCGCGTCATCCCGAGGGTCTTGAGCAGCGCCGCCTCACGCCCCCGCCGCACCGACCCGGCTGCCACCGCCCCGCCGAGGATCGCAATTCCGGCGAGGACCGTGAAGCCACCGAGGAGCCGCACACCGAGCCCGAGGTACTCGAGCACCGCGACGACCTTCTCGAGCACCTCGCGCAACCGCAGCACGGTGACGTTCGGGTAGGTCGCCGCGAGGCGGTCCTGGAGGGGCCCTTCGGCGGACGGGGGCAACCGGGCGGCGGCGATGCGGAAGCCGGGCGCCCCGTCGAGCACGCCGGGCTCGACCACCAGGAAGAAGTTGATCGAGAAGCTCCCCCAGTCGACGGTTCTCAGGCTCGTCACCACGAGCTCGAGAGGTACCCCCTGGACATCGAGCAGAAGGCTGTCGCCGACCCCGACGCCGAGGTCGGAGGCGAAGTCCAGCTCGACGCTCACCTCCGCCCGGTCCGGATCGGACCACAGCGCGCCCTCGACCACCACGTTGTCCCCAGGCAGCGTCGCCAGCGAGGTCAGACGCTGCTCCCGGGTCAGCACCCAGCGACGGTCGCGACTGCCGTTGCGGTCTCTTCCGGCGCTCGCGACCAGCTCACTCACCGGCACGCCCGCGACCTCGCGCAGCCTCGCCATCACCACCTCGACCGCGTCCAGTCGCTCGGCGCCGGCCTCCTCCAGCGCCCGCCTCACCCCCGGCCACTGCTCGGTCTGGATGTCGACCAGGAAGACCGTCGGGGCGTCGGCCGGCAGGTCGGCGTCGAGCTGCGCCGTGAGCCGATCCTGCAGCAGGTACATGCCGAGCACGGTCATGACCCCGAGCCCGAGGGCGACGACCGCGCCGAGGGTGCCGGCGCCGGGCCGGGCCAGGGCGGCGAGCCCATGGCGCACCGCCAGTGTCCGGCTCTTGCGGGACGACCGGCCGACCCACCACATCGCCCAGCGGGCGCCGCCGGCGAGCACCACCGCGGCGACGACCAGGCCGGCGGCGAACTGCAGGCCCCGGAGAACCGATCCCGCCTGCATCGCGGCGATCGTGGCGATGCCGGCAATGAGCCCCGTCGACAGCAGGGCGGCGACCCCACGACGTTCGGGCAGCGGCTCGGCATCGCGACGCAGCACCCGCACCGGCGGCACCCGCATCACCCCGAGCAACGGCCGCAGGGCGAAGAGCACCGCCACCCCGAGGCCGAGGCCGAGCCCGCGGAGCACCGCCGCCGGCTGCCAGCCGACCTCGAGACGCACCGCAGGCAGGAAACCGGCCACGAAAGTCGGCGCCGCGGCGGCGAGCGCCGAACCGAGGAGGGCGCCGACCGCGCTGCCGACGAGCGCCAGGGCCACGGTCTGGGCGAGGTACAGGGTGAGCGCCTCGCCCGGACGCATGCCCAGCGCCCGGAGCACCGCGATCTCGTCGAGCCGGCTCGCGAGCCAGGCCCGCACCGCCTGGGCGACTCCGATGCCGCCGACCAGCAGCGACAGCAGCGCCACCAGCCCGAGGAACTGGGCGACCCGGCCGAGCCCGCGGCGAAGGTTCGGCTGGGCCTCGGCGTAGGTCTCCACGGTGACCACCGCCGGGTCCGGGACCGAGGCCTGCACCTGCCGCGCGGCCCGCGCCACCTCCTCGTCCGTGGCGCCCTCTGCGAGCGCCGCCAGCAGCCGGTAGGAGACCCGGCTGCCGACCCCGGCCAGACCGCTCCGGGCCAGCCCGTCGAGGGACAACAGCACCCGCGGGCCGAGGGCGAAGGACACCTGCAGCCGATCCGGCTCGGCGATGACCGTCCCGGCGATGACGAAGGTCGCCTCGCCGACTCTCAGGGAGTCCCCGACGGCCAGGTCGAGCCGGGTCAGCAGCTCGGGACCGACGAGCACCTGCTCCGGCCCGAGCAGCTCCCCAGCCGCGCCCTCCGGATCGGTGACCAGCCGACCGTAGAATGGGTAGCCGGCGCCGACCGCCTTGAGCTCGGCGAGCAGTGAGGTCCCCGCTGCCGTCGGACCGCCGGGCGCCCTCGCCACCGAGACCATGCTGGGCAGCTCGAGGACCTCGGTCCACCGCCCGCCGAGGGCCTCGACGGCCGCCGCCGCCGGCGCCGCGATCGGCCGCCGACTCGTGACCTCGAAATCGGCCGCAAGCAACTCCCGCGCCTGGGCCTGGATGCCCCGTTCGACCGCCGCGGAAAGCGCGGCGACCGCCACCACCGCGGCCACCCCCACCGCGAGACAGGTGGTGAAGAACAGCAGACGACCCGCCGAGCCGCGCGCCTCCCGCCATCCCAGGGCGAGCCAGCTCGAGAGCCTCACGCCCGTTCCTCGCGCTCGACGCGGCCGTCCCGGAGGTGGATCCGGCGGTCGGCGAGACCGGCCACCACCGGATCGTGTGTGACCAGGACCAGGGTCGTCCCCTCGTCCGCCCGCAGCCGGGCCAGCAGCTCGAGGACCACCCGGCCGGTGGCGCCGT
>CAZKKP010000057.1:0-3039 GCA_964553295.1 uncultured Thermoanaerobaculia bacterium
ATCCGCCAGGTCGAGCTCGAGGAGGCCCTGTCCCGCCAGCGCGCCGCCAGCCGCACGACCCATCTCGGCAACATCCTCGTCGAGATGGGCGCGCTGTCGCAGCACGAGCTCGACCATGTGGTGTTGCTCCAGTTCCGTGACGCCCTCCGCCCCTTCCTCTCCTGGAGCCGCGGCGTCGCCAGCTTCGAGCGCATGGCGATCCCCGACCTCGGCGCGGTCCACGTCGACGCGCGCGAGATCGTGCTGGAGTCCGGCCTGAGCACCGAGCAGCTGGTGCTGGACGGCATGACCGAGCTCGAGGACGCCGGGCGCGGCGCAGCCCCGGACGTCGCCTCCATGCTTGCCGAGCTGGCGGACATGTCGCTGTCGGTGACCTCGGAGATGGCGGTGCTGATTCTCGACCAGGCGGCGCGCATCGCCCGCCGAGCCCTGTTGCTGCTCGTCCACGCCGACGGCTTCCGCGTCGTCGACGGCTTCGGCGAGGACCCGGATGGCGCCCGGCTGGCGGTGGCCGAGCACTGGCTCCACCGGGGCGAGCCCGGGGACTCGCTGCTCGAGAGGGCGGCTGCGACGGCACGCCCGGCCCGCGGCGCCGTCTCGCGGTCCGGCGGCGACCGGCTGTTGCTCGAGGTCCTCGGCGGCGAACCTCCGCTCGAGGCGATCGCGCTGCCGGTGGTGGTCGGGGCCGCGGTGGTCGCGCTGCTGTGGGTCGACTCCGGCGACCGCTCGACGCCCCTTGCCGACCCGGCCGACCTCGAGGCCGTGCTCGCCGCCGTCGCGGCCGACATCGGCCGGGTCGGACCGGGAGGCGCCAGGGCCTGATATCAGGGCGCACGTCTGCCTCACCCGATGCATCCTGTCGGCCGTGGAAGGCTTCGGTGAGGTCGCGCGAACCGGGCCTCGAGCCACCACGAGCGCCGCGACGGTCACGGCGACCCGTTCCACGATCGGGAGCTGTCGGTGGAGTCGCGGCTGCTGGCCGTCGCCGACGCCCTCACCGGGGTCGTCGAGGTCTGTCCCGACCGCCGCCTGAACGGGTCCCGGCGCCGCCGCCGACCTGTGATCAGCGCTCGAAGATCGAGAGGTCGGGCTTCGAGTCGGGGGTGACCACGGATCGGTCCGGGTCTTTGAGGTCCTCGCGGATCAGGAGGTCGATCAGGGCATCGCGCACCCCGACCCTGCCCTTGCTGGCATAGAGCCGGCGGACGTGACCGGGCTTGAGCTGGATGCCCGTCATGTGCTCGAGGTACTGGCAGAACACACGTGCGCGGGACATGAAGGAGGCGACCAGCAGCAGCAGCAGGATCACGATGCCGGCCACCGCGCCGAGACGCATCGCCATGTCGGGGGTCAGGTCGAAGGCGGCCAGGCTCATCCGCTCACCTCGCTGTCGTCGTCCGGGTCGTGGTTGAGAGCTTGTGTGTCGTCGACCTCGCCATAGTAGTCCGAGGGTACCAGCACCTCGCGTCCTCGCGAGCCGTCGAGGGGCCCGACCAGCCCCTCCTTCTCCATCATGTCGAGCAACCGTGCCGACCGGGTGTAGCCGAGCCGCAGCCGGCGCTGGATGTAGGAGGCCGAGGCCTTGCGCGTCGAGACCACCAGCCGCGCCGCCTGCTCGTACATCGGGTCTTCGCGCTCGCTGTCGTCGTCACCGCCGCCGCGGCCGTTGCCGCGATCCTCGCCGAGCGGGGCGTGGCTCAGGATCTCGCGCTGGTAGGCCGGCTTGCCGAAGCGTTTGACATAGCGGACGACGGTGGCGATCTCCTTCTCGCTGACGAAGGGGCCGTGCAGCCGGAGCAGGCTCGAGGTACCCGGCGGCAGGAAGAGCATGTCGCCGCGGCCGAGCAGATGCTCGGCGCCGATCGAGTCGAGGATGGTGCGCGAGTCGGGGCGCGAGCGGACCTTGTAGGCGATCCGGCAGGGGAAGTTGGCCTTGATGATACCGGTCAGGATGTCGACCGACGGTCTCTGGGTGGCGCAGATCAGGTGCACGCCGACCGCCCTCGCCTTCTGGGCGAGCCGGGTGATCGACTCCTCGACCGCTCGCGAGGAGGTCATCATGAGGTCGGCGAGCTCGTCGATGATGATCACGATGTAGGGCAGGGGCTCGAGTTCGGGCGCGTCCTCGTCGTCCTCCATCTGCTGACGTACCCGCCGCAGCTGCACCGGGTCGCGGACGAGCTGGTTGTACTGGTTCAGGTTGCGCACCCCGAGGGCGGCCAGCAGGCGGTAGCGGTTGTCCATCTCGGACACCGCCCAGCCGAGGGCGTTGGCCGCCTTCTTGGGGTCGGTGATGATCGGCGTCAGCAGGTGGGGGATGTCCTGGTAGACGCCGAGCTCGACCATCTTCGGGTCGACGAAGATGAGCTTCACCTCGTCCGGCGCCGCCTTGAACAGGATCGACATGATCATGGCGTTGATGCCGACCGACTTGCCGGATCCGGTGAAGCCGCCGATCAGGAGGTGCGGCATCCGCGCGAGGTCCGCTACGAAGGGCTTGCCGCGGATGTCGACCCCGAGGGCCAGGGTCAGCAGCGACTGGGAGCGCGTGAACTCCGGTGTCTCGAAGAGCTGACGGAGGCGGATGGTCTCGGGGTTCGGGGACGGCACCTCGATGCCGACCGTGGCGCGGCCCGGGATACGATCGATGCGGACCGACTCGGTGCGAAGGGCCAGCGCGAGGTCCTCGCTGAGGTTCTGCACCGCCGAGATCTTGACCCCCGAGTCGAGGCGGAACTCGTAGGTGGTGATCACCGGACCGGTCCGGATGTTCTCGACCTCGCCCCGGACCCGGAACTCGAGGCACTTGCTGGTGATCAGCTTGGCCATCTCGATCATCGCGGCGGTGTCGCGCTCGGGCGACTCCTCGGCGGGCTCGAGGAAGGAGATCCGCGGCAGGTCGTAGCTCTCGAGCTCGTCGACGAACTCGAACTCCTCCTGGACGATCGGTCGTGGCGCCGGGGCGGCGGCCGGCGCCGCTACGTTAGACGAGCCTTCGGATCTGGACCGGCGGGCGCTGGAGGTGCGCGGCGCCTCGTG
>CAZKKP010000057.1:3049-4184 GCA_964553295.1 uncultured Thermoanaerobaculia bacterium
ACGGGGGCGGCCGCGCCCTCGTCAGACCCTTCCTGGGACGCAACGAGCCGCCGGACGATGCGGAAGCGGCCGCGGCCCTCGACCTCCTTGACCGTGAACGACCCCGGCGGGTCGTCGCCCCGGTCGAGGCGCTGCCGCTGGCGTTCGAGCACCCGCCGCCGGTCCTGCTGCTCGCCGCGTTCCCGTCGCCGGCGGTCGAGCGTCTCGCGGTGGCGCGCGGCCCGTCCCTGGAGGTCGTCGGTGAGCCCCTGGGCGGCGGCGCCGAAGGAGACCCTCGACACCAGCAGCACCCCGAGAGCGAGCAACAGGCCGAGCACCACCAGCCGGCCCGCCGGCCCGACGAAGGCGCCGAGCAGCTCGTGCAGGGACAGGCCGACCACCCCGCCGCTCGTGACGACGCCGCCGCGCAGGTCGACCTCGGGCAGCAGCAGGTGGGCAAAGCCGGGTACCGCGGTGAGGATGGCCAGCCAGCCGAACACCAGGCGACGGGGATGCTCGAAGGTCGCGCCGCGCAGCAGCCGCCATCCGACCACCGCCCCGATCGGGGGCAGCAGCAGCGCCGCCAGCCCGGCCACGCCGAGCAGAGCCGCCGAGAGCGAGGCGCCGAGCCAGCCGGCCAGGTTCTCCGGCCGCAGCCGCATCGTCGAGGTGTGGAACGGCGAGGGATCGAGCGGCGAGTGCGACAGCAGCGCCAGCAGAACCAGCAGCGAGCCGGCGAGCAGGGTCACGGCGATCGCCTCGCGGAGCAGTCGCTCCCGACTCATGACGTCACCCAGCTCACGGTGAGAACCAGCAGGCCGAGCGGCAGGCAGTACCAGGCGAAGCGGTGGAAGACCCGTGAGCTCACGGTGCGGATGACCAGGCGCAGGGCGACAACCCCCGAGACCGCGGCGGCCACGGCCCCGATGCCGCAGGCCAGCCAGAAGCCGTCGCCGGCGGCGAGCAGGGCCTCGCGCTGGGTGATCAGCTCGACCACGGTCACGCCGAGGATGGCCGGGACACTGAGCAGGAATGAGAAACGTGCCGCCCAGGCGCGGTCGAGACCTGACACGAGCCCCGCGGCGATGGTCGAGCCCGAGCGCGACAGGCCGGGGAACACGGCCAGCCCCTGGACCAGCCCGACCGCCACCGCCTG
>CAZKKP010000057.1:4194-13909 GCA_964553295.1 uncultured Thermoanaerobaculia bacterium
CCAGAGACGGCAGCCGCGCAGGTCGCGGCCATCGCGGCCTTGGGCGGTGTCGGAATAAGCGCGGAGGGCGATCTGCCGCCAAAGGCGCTGACCACGCTGCTCCAGGAGGTCCGCGCGCTGACCTCCGCGCATCCGCGCCGTGGCGCCGACCACCGCGGCGGTCACCAGCAGCGCTCCACCGACCCAGACGGCGCTGTCGAAGGCGCTCGCGGCGAGGTCACGGAGCGGGAACGCGACCACCGCAGTGGCTGCCGTGCCGAGCACCAGCAGCCCGAGCAGCCGCAGCCCCTGGGGCGTCGTCAACCAGCGCACCAGCTCGCGGCGCTCCGCCCACACCACCGCCATCGCGGTCCCGACGTGCAGCATCGCGTCGAACACCACCCCCGGCTGCTCGAAGCCGGGGAGCATCATCTGTGCCAGCGCCAGGTGCCCCGACGAGGACACCGGCAGAAACTCGGTGACACCCTGGAGCAGCCCGAGCAGCAGCCCCTGCCACCAGCTCACGACGCCCCCAGCACGCGCACCCCTCCCGATCTGCGACCGCTGCTCATCCTCGGCATCGTATCACCGCCCGCTGGGCGGGCGGAGTGAGGTTGAGGGGTGAAGGGGGGCCGTTCAGTCGCGGCGGCGGGGGATCAGGGTACCGGCGCCGCGGGGAGCGAACATCTCGCTGCCGTCGGGCTCGCGCTGGAAGACGCACCGCCCGCGGACGTAGGTGGCGAGGACCCGCGCCGTCAGCACCAGGCCCTCGAAGGGCGTGAAGCGGTTGAGGCAGTGCAGCTCGCTCGAGCGGACCGTCCACGGGCTGTCGTCGTCGACCAGGACGAGGTCGGCGTCGGCGCCCGGCCGCAGTCGGCCCTTTCGGTCGTCGACTCCGAGCAGCCGGGCGGGCTCGCGGGCGACGAGCTCGACGACCCGCTCGATGGTCAGGCGGCTGCGGCCGACGCCCTCGGAGAGCAGGTAGGGCAGGAGGATCTCGGTGGCCGGGAAGCCGGGGCGGTCGTCCCAGATCGAGCCGGTCCTCTTCTCGTCGGGCCACAGCGCTGGCTCGTGGCCGCTGGTCACCGAGGTGACCTCGCCGCTGGCGAGGGCCTGCCACAGGCGCTCGAGATCCTCCGGCGCCTGGAGCGCCGGCTCGGTCTTGGCGAGGGCGCCCTTGTCGAGCATGGCCTCGGCGGTCAGAGCGAGGAAGTGCGGGCAGGTGTCCGCCGACACCGGGAGTCCCTCGAACCGCCCGGCGCTGATCAGGTCGAGGGCCTCCCCGGCGGACACCCGGGTGACGTGCAGCCGTCCGCCGGTGGCCCGGCATGCCTCGAGGGCCGTCGCCACGGCCGCCACCTGTGCCCACGCGGGGTGGGCGAGGGCCCAGGCGCGCGGCGAGGTCTCCCCGCGGCCGCGGATCCGCTCGCTCAGCTCGGTCACCACCTGCCGGTCCTCGGCGTGCAGGAGCACCGGCAGGGAGTGCTCGAGGGCTGCCGTCAGGACCCGTCGGAGGAGGTCGCCGGTCCAGCCGCCGCTCGGGTCGAGCTGGAGCTCGAGGCCGCAGGCGCCGGCCTCCGCGAGCTCGCCGACCCTCTCCGACAGCTCTCCGGGCGAGCCGCTCGCGGGGTGTGCGACGCCGGCCCACAGGGCGTAGTCGACCGCGGCCTTGGCGGTGATGACCTGGAGCTTGGCAGCGAGGGCGTCGACGTCGGCGACGCTCCCGGGGCTGCCCGCGAGGTCACCGACGCAGGTGACGCCGCCGGCGGCGGCGGACAGGGTGCCGGTGGCGAAGTTCTCGCGTCGCGGCGCCTCCGGGTCGGAGAAGCGGACGGCGGCGTCGACGACCCCGGGCAGCACCAGCGCCCCGGCGCCGTCGACCCACCGCTCGTCGCCCGCAGCGGTCTCCATCCCGGCCGGCAGGATGTCGAGGATCAGGCCGTCCTCGACGATCACCTCCGAGAGCACGGTCCGATTGCCGCGCTCGGGAACCCTCAGGTTGAAGAAGCGGGTCCGCATGCTCCTCCGCGACCGGTGGCACCGCCATTTTACTCAAGCGCAAGAGGCGCCGGGCGCGGGTCCCGCCCGTTGCGCACGGCGACCAGCTCGGCGGCGATGCTGATCGCGATCTCCTCCGGGGTGTGACTGCCGATCGGCAGGCCGAGGGGCGCCCGCACCGTCGCGAGCCGGTCGGCAGGGATTCCCCGAGCTTCGAGGTTGGCGAAGATCGTGCGGACCTTGGCCGCGCTCCCCATCATCCCGAGGAAGCGCAGCTCGAGCCCGAGCAGCCGCTCGAGCACCGCCTGGTCGTGCCGGTGGCCGTGGGTCATGATCACCGCCCAGCTGTGCTCGCCGACGGGTACCGCTGCAGCGACCTCGGCGTAGTCGAGGCGCCGCGTCTCGTGGGCGTGCCGGTTGCCGGTCATGGTCGGGAGGCCCGGGCGGTCGTCGAGGACCACGATGCGGAACGGCAGCGTCGCCACGACCCGGCTGAGGGCGAGGGCGACGTGGCCGCCGCCGACGATGGTCAGGGTCTCGACCAGGCCCACGGGCTGGGTCGCCCGCCACCCGTTCTCGAAGACCTCCAGGGCGGCCGGCGCCGTCGGACCGGGGCGGAAGGCGAGCCCGGCGGCGTGCAGCTCGAGGGTCCCCGAGCCGCCGGCGGCGATGGTGACCTTCACCGCATCGAGGGCCGCGATTTCGCTTCGGCCGAGGGGCAGCAGGGCAAGCCGTTGGCGTCCCGAGCACAGCGAGTCGGTGACCCCGGCGGCGTGCACGTACTCCACCAGCCGCGGCCCGTCGAGCGCCGTTCGGGCGAGTTCGACCATCTGGTGCTCGGCGATGCCGCCGCCGACGGTGCCGGCGGTGGCGTCGGGAGTCACTACCATCCGGGCCCCGGTGGCGCCCGGGACCGAGCCCTGGTGCTCGACCACGGCGACGAGCACCGGGCGGAGCCCGGCCCGGATCCACTGCAGGGCGCCGACCAGGGGCTCCCGGTCGTCGGCAGGCGGCGGATGCTCGGCGGCCATCGGCGGCAGTGTACCGCCGTCGGCGGGCAGTGGCGCGCCGCGTCTTCCGTATACTCTCCCCCTGGCGGAGGTGCCTCGTGTTCAAGAAGGTCCCCGACGTCTTCGTGATCGTGTTCGGCCTGATCGTGCTCGCGGCGGCCCTGACCTGGATCCTGCCGGGCGGGTCCTATGACCGGCACGAGCAGCAGGTGGGGGACTCCGTCCGCGAGGTGGTCGACCCCTCGTCCTTCCGGACCGAGCCGTCGAACCCGCAGATCTTCGAGATCTTCACGGCGCCGATCAACGGCTTCCTCCGCCTGGGCGAGATCATCGTCTTCATCTTCCTGGTCGGCGGCTCGTTCTACATCCTCAACGAGACCGGCGCGATCGCCGCCGGCATCCACCAGCTCGTGCGGATCCTCAAGGGTCGCGAGATCCTGGTCATCCCCATCGTGATGACCTTCTTCTCGTTCTTCGGCGCCGCCTTCGGCATGTGCGAGGAGGCGATCCCCTTCGTGCTGATCTTCGTGCCGCTGGCGCTCGCTCTCGGCTACGACTCACTGGTCGGCGTCAGCCTGAGCTTCCTGGCCGCCGGCGTCGGCTTCGCCGGCGCCTTCGTCAACCCCTTCACGCTGCAGATCGCCCAGGGCCTCGCCGGGGTCCAGCCGCTGTCCGGCATGGGTTACCGGGTCATCGTGTGGCTGCTTGCCACTGCCTTCACCATCGCCTGGGTCATGGTCTACGCCGCCCGGGTCAAGAAGGACCCGACGAAGAGCCCGATGTACGAGCTCGACCGGGTGCGCCGGGAGGAGCTCGCCCGCGGCGAAGAGCAGGCCGCCGTCTTCACCTGGCGCCACGGCGCCAGCCTCGGGATCCTCGGGGTGGTGATCGTCGTGATGATCGTCGGCGCCGCGAAGTACGGCTGGTTCATCGTCGAGATCGGCGGCCTGTTCTTCGCCATGGGCATCCTCACCGGCCTGGTCTCGGGCATGGACCTCAACCGCCTGGCCAAGGCCTTCCTCGAGGGCTGCAAGGACATGGCCGGCGCCGCCCTGATCGTCGGCTTCGCCGGCGGCATCCTCGAGATCCTCGAGGCGGGCAACATCATGGACACCATCCTGCACGGCATGGGCTCGGTGACCGCCCAGCTCCCCGGCGTGATCTCGGCCTGGGCGATGTACGGCATCCAGCTCGTGGTCAACTTCTTCATCCCCTCGGGCTCGACCAAGGCGGCACTGACCATGCCGCTGATGGCGCCGCTCGCCGACCTGTCGGGCATCACCCGGCAGACCGCCGTCCTCGCCTACCAGTTCGGCGACGGCTTCAGCAACATGATCATCCCCACCTCGGGCGTCACCGTGGGCACCCTGGCGATGGCCAGGATCCCGTTCGAGAAGTGGTTCCGCTGGAACCTCCCGATGCAGGGCGCGTTCGTCGCCATGTCGCTGGCCTTCCTGGTTTGGCCGGTGCTGGCGCGGTGGCAGTAGAGGGGTGAGGGGATGGGTCCCTTCACACCTCACCCCTCACTCCTCACCTTCCGTTGGTGAGCACGTCGTCGTCCTCGGCCAGGACCCGGTTGATCCGGGAGAACGCCTCGATTGCCGGGCCGCGGTGGCGGTTCGCGATCTCGGTGGCCAGGGCGTTGAAGACCACCGTGACGGCGGCCACGGCGTTGGTGAACATGGTGTTGTCGCTCCTCACCGGAAGGGCGAAGCGGGCTCGGGTGGCGGCGGGGGCAGTCGGCCGGTCGGTCACCGCCACGGTCACCGCGCCGAGCCGGTCCTCCTCCTCGATCATCTCCAGGGTCTGCCGCGAGTAGGGTGGGAAAGAGAGCACCAGCAACAGGTCCGAGGGCCGGAGCATGACGAGCTGCTCCAGGGGTGACGAGAAGCGGGTCGACAGGGGAGTCGTGCGGATTCCGATCTGGGTCAGGAAGTAGCTCGCCACCTCCGCGAGGTGGGCCGAGATGCCCATGCCGAAGGTGTAGGTGTGGGCGGCCCGGAACACGGCGTCGGCTACCTCGGCGAACACGGCGCGGTCGAGGGCCTCGACGGTGCGCCGGATGTTCGACGACTCGAGCGCAGCGACGCTCTCCAGCACGTCGCTCACGGCCTCCAGGGGTGGCTCGACGTCGCCGGCGCCGAGCCGCTGCTGGAGCAGGTCGACCAGCGCCATCTTGAGCTCGGTGAAGCCGGCGTAGCCGATTCTCTGGGCGAAGCGCACGATGGTCGCCTCGGAGACGCCCACCTTCTGGGCGAGCTCGGGAACCGACAGGAAGGGGACCGTCTGCAGGTTGTCGAGGAGGTGGTCGGCGATCACCCGCTGCTGCGGCGGCAGGCCGGCGGCGTGGCGCACCACGAACTCCCGGAAGTCGGCCTCGTGCAACGGCGGCTTCACCGCCGTGTGCTCGCCGCGAGGGCTCGCCGCGGCGTCGTGTGACTCAGCGAAAGTGCCTGATGGAGAGCTGTTTGGAGCCTTCTTCCCGGGCATGTTGACAGCCCACCTCCGGGGGCGTATCTTGGGTTCATGATATGGTTTCTTTCACCAGGAATCAAGTCTGAAACCATGGTTTCATAGGGAAGAGGAGGATCACCATGAGCTCGATCGTTCGGAGTATCGTGGCCGTGGCCGTTGTCGTGGCGCTCGGGTTGGCGCTGCCGGCGGCGGCCCAGAGCACCACCACGGGCAGCGTCCGTGGCGTCGTCACCGACCCCGAGGGCGGCGTCCTGCCGGGCGTCACCGTGATCGCACAGTCGGACGCGCTGATCGGCGGCCGCCAGGTGGCGATCAGCAACGAGCGGGGCGTCTACCGCTTCCCCAGCCTGCCCCCCGGGCTCTACGCCTTCGAGGCGCAGCTGCAAGGCTTCCAGCCGGTCCGCCAGGAGAACATCCGGGTGCAGCTCGGTCAGGCCGTCGACCTCGCCCTCGAGCTCGGCGACGTCACGATCTCCGGGGAGATCGTCGTGGTCGCCGAGGCGACCCAGGTGAGCATGGTGTCGAACACCGTGTCCTTCAACCTGTCCCAGGACTTCATCGAGCGCCAGCCCCTGAGCCGCGACCCGACCGGGCTGATGAACTACGCCCCGGGCATCACCGACGACCAGGCCTACGGCGCCCCCTCGACCTACCAGAACGCCTACAACCTCGACGGCGTCGACGTCTCCGACCCGGCGCTCGGCTCGCAGTGGGTGCTGCCGTCCATGGACTGGGTGCAGGAGGTCCAGGTGACCGGGCTCGGCGCCGACGCCGAGTACGGCGGCTTCACCGGCGCGGTGGTCAACCTGATCACCAAGTCCGGTGGCAACGACTTCCGCGGCGACCTCCGACTGTACTTCTCCGACGACAGCCTGAACTCGGACAAGGCCGAGGCGATCAAGTCCGACTGGGATGCCAGCGCCAGCCTCGGCGGCCCGATCGTCCGGGACAAGGCCTGGTTCTTCGTTTCGGTCAACCAGCGCGAGCGGACCCGCGATGTGTTCTTCATCGGCGACGTGCCCGCCGCCGAGACCGGCGACACCGCCCGTGAGTGGACCCGGGTGCTCGCCAAGATCACCAGCCAGCTCAACGACTCGAACCGCCTCGTCGCCCTGGTCGACTACGATGCGGTGACCGAGGACGCCCGCGGCATCGGCGACTTCACTCTCAGCAGCGCCGGGATAGAGCAGGACTCGCCGAGCTACTCCTACAACCTGACCTGGGAGTCGCTGGTCGACGACTCGAACTTCGTCACCGCCAAGCTGACCGGCTTCAGCGGTGAGGACGACCGGTCGCCGCTGAACGGCGCCAACCGGCCCGGACGGGAGGACTTCGACTCCGGCTATCTGTGGGACAACTACAAGTGGACGGACGACATGGAGAAGGCGCGGACGACCCTCGACGCCTCCTGGAGCCTGTTCGCCGACGGCCTGTTCACCGCCGACGACTCGCACAACTTCAAGCTCGGCGTCACCTACGAGCGGTCCACCGACGACGAGGTCAGCCGGCGCAACGGCGGCTTCAGCTACTACGACGACTCCTACTGGTGCGACTCCCTCGACGACTACTTCGCCGATCCCTTCTGTGGTGTCTTCTCCTCGGACTGGGGCGGCGAGATGGACCTCCACGGCAAAATGGAGGGCCTGCACCTCTATGCCCAGGACTCCTGGAAGACCCGGCGGGTGACCGTCAACTACGGCCTCCGCTACTCCGCGTACAGCGGCGCTTTCAAGGGCGGCAGCGACGTCTACGACGTCGACATGGTCGCGCCCCGGCTCGGCCTGGTGTGGGACGTCCTCGGCGACGGCTCGACCGCGTTGAAGGCCCACTACGGGCGCTACCACGAGGGGATGTCGATCGTCTTTTATGACCGGGAAGGTACGGGTGACGCCTTCTCGGACATCGAGTACTTCGACTTCAACTTCTCGACCGGCGCATTCGACATTCCGGTCGGCGGCCGCGTCCAGGCCGGGGCCGTCGTCGACCCCGGCATCGGCCACCCCTACGTCGACCAGTACGTTCTCACCTTCGAGCGCCAGCTCACCGACACCATGCTCCTCGGCCTCGACTACGTCTACCGTGAGAACGGCGACATCGCCGCCATGGTCACCTCGAACGTCGGCGACTACGACGTCCTCGTCGCCCCGAACAACCCCCTCGGCGGCACCATGCCGTTCTTCGACCTGCTCGAGCCGCCCGAGTACGTGATCACCAACCCGGTCGAGGCCACGCGCGACTACGACTCGGTGGCGCTGCGGCTGCGCAAGCGATACGCCGACGGCTGGTCCCTCGACGCCTCGCTGGTCTGGTCCGACCTCCAGGGCAACGCCAGCTGGTCCCTGGCCGGCTACGTCACCGACTTCCAGGACGCCAACGGTTTCGTCAACGCCGACGGCAAGCTGCCCTTCAACTCCGAGTGGGTCTTCAAGCTCTCAGCTTCGGTTGACCTGCCCTGGGAGATCATGGCTGCCGGTTTCTACCAGTACCGCACCGGCGAGTACTGGACGCCCTACGTGCGGATGCGCGGACTGCTCGAGAACGACCGCACCGGGGTCTACATGACTCCCCGGGGATCTCGCCAGCTCGACGACCGCAGCTTCCTCGACCTCCGGTTGGAGAAGTCCTTCGGGCTGGGCGGCGGCCTCGAGCTGACGCTCATGGTCGACGCCTTCAACGTGCTCGACGAGGACAAGGCGACGGCGGTCGACACCCGCTGGGGCGAGTACCGCTACCAGTGGAACGACCATCCCGACGGCAGCCAGTGGCGCGCCTCCTCGACCTTCAGTGAGGAGCTCAGCTTCCAGTCGCCGCGGGAGATCCGGCTCGGCGCCAAGCTGAGCTTCTGAACGACCTCGACGGGACGGGGCGGCCTGCGGGCCGCCCCGGTTCCTTCTGGAGGTTTCCATGCGACGACTCGCGATCCTCGCCGTGATCGCCTGGTTCTGCTGTGCGGTGGCCGAGGCCGCGGCGCCGCCGCCCCGCGGCCACCTGGTGCTCGTCGGCGGCGGCGACAAGCCCCACGCCGTGATGGAGAAGTTCGTCGAGCTCGCCGGCGGAACGGATGCGGCCATCGTCGTGTTCCCCACCGCCTCCGGGCAGGAGAGCACCGGCGCCGACTACCTCGAGCTGCTCCGCAAGGGTCACGGCTGCCGCAACGTCGTGGTTGCCGACGTACGGGTCCGCGACGATGCCGCCAGTAGCGAGCTTGCCGCCACCGTCGCCAGCGCCGGCGGGATCTTCTTCACCGGCGGCGACCAGCGCCGGATCACCGCGACCCTCCTCGGCACCCCGGTCGGCGACGCGGTCCGGGCGGCCTTCGATCGCGGCGCGGTCGTCGGCGGCACCTCGGCGGGCACCGCCTGCCAGAGCTCGCTGATGATCACCGGCGACGGCGACTTCTCGGTGGTGCGCGCCGCCAACGTCGAGCTGGCGCCCGGTCTTGGTCTCTTTCCCGGGGTCATCGTCGACCAGCACTTCGTCGCCCGCCAGCGCCAGAACCGGCTGATCTCGGTGGTCCTCGAGCACCCCGAGATGCTCGGCGTCGGCATCGACGAGGCGACCGCGATCTGGGTGCGGCCCGACGGCACCTTCACGGTCATCGGCGAGGGCTGGGTGATGGTCTTCGACGCCGCCGGCGCCGAGGTCACTCGGCGGGTCCACGACGGCAAGGTCGACCTCGGGGTGCGCGCGCTCCTCACCCACGTGCTGTTGCCCGGCGAGGGCTTCGACCTGGCCGCCAGACGGGTGGTGGAGGAGGTCGCGGACGGTCGCTGACGCCCGCGCCGGGAGGGAGACGATGGCCGCGACAGCCGACCTCGAGGCGGTGATGGGGGCGACGGTGGCGACCCTCGAGAAGCTCTGCGCGATCTCCTCGGCGAGCGGCGACGGCGCCGGTCTGCTCCGGATGGCGGAGCTTCTCGCCGCCGAGCTCGTGCCCTTCGGCTTCGCCGCGGAGGTGCGCCAGGAGCGCGGCGCGGACGGAGCGCCGCAGCCGGTGCTGACGGCGCGCCGAGCCCATGCCGGCCGGCTGCTGCTCCTCGGGCACCTCGACACGGTGCTGCCCGCGGTCGTGCCGCGGCGCGAGGGCGACCGGCTGCGGGCTACCGGCGCGCTCGACATGAAGGGCGGCTTCGCGGCCCTGATCGGAGCGCTTCGGCTGCTTGCGGCGCGCGGCGCCGAACCGCCCGAGGGCATGCTGCTGGTGGCGGTGCCCGACGAGGAGGTCGGCGGGCCGATCTCGGCCTCGGCGGTGC
>CAZKKP010000058.1:0-4736 GCA_964553295.1 uncultured Thermoanaerobaculia bacterium
GGCGGCTGATCCACACCCGCCGATGGCGATGGTTCTCCTCCAGCACCTTCTGTGCAAAGCCCTTCTTCTCGAGCTCCTTGACCTCCGCCGCCTCGGGCTCGACCGCGATCAGGGCGACCTGGGCGCCGTCCGGGCTCCACTCGTAAGCGGCGACGGCGGTCTCGAGACGGGCCACGCGCACCGCCTCGCCGCCGTCGACCGGCAGCAGGTAGAGAGCTTCATGCTCGTCGTCGCCCCTCTTCGCCAGGAAGGAGAGCGCCGAGCCGTCCGGCAGCCAGCCGACCGCGGACAGCTGGTGCTGCCCGGTGACGAACGGCCGCTCGGCGCCTGTCGCCAGGTCGACAATCGACAGCTCGGTCCAGCTGGCGCCATCGGGCTCGTCGAACAGGGTCCGCGGCACCGCCCGGACCACGGCCACCCGGGCGCCGTCAGGCGAGATCTCGGCCGCGGTGACCAGGCGCAGCTCGGCCACCTGGCGAGGCGTCATCCCGTCGGCGGGGGCGGCGTGGGCGGCGACGGCCACGCCGCTGGCGAGGAGCGCGATCAGGGCGGCAACGGGCAGGCGGTAGCGATGCATGCTCTCCTCCGAAGGTGAGGATCTCAGGCGCCACGACGAAGTGCGCGGCAGAAGTCGACGAAGCCGGTCACCGCGTCGGCCAGGAGGCCGGCAAGCTCGGCGTCGGTGAGCTCGCCGTCGTCGTCGAGCAACTTACCGATGCCGGGCAGGAAGCAACGGCGGCCATAGAGGTGGGCGTTGCGGTACTGGAAGATCATCTCGAGCTGCTCGACCGCGCGCAGCGCGCCCCAGCGGCCGGCGGCAAGGCCGACGAAGGCGGCGGGCTTCTCCAACAGGCTGTCCGGGAAGCGCAGCATGTCGATGAAGTACTTGAGCACGCCCGGAAACGAGCCGTTGTACTCGGGGAGCACCACGAGCAACCCGTCGGCGGCGAGGATCGCCTCCTGGAAGGGGGCGAAGGCGGTGGGCTTGGCGGCGTAGGACGAGGGGTCGAAGAGCTCGGGCGGCAGCTCAGCGAGGTCGAGGATTCGTGCTTCGGCGCCGGCGTCCTCGAGGAGCTGCCGGCAGCGCTCGGCGATTCTGCGGGTATTCGAGCCGGGCCGGTTGGTTCCGGAGATGACGAGGATCATGGCTGGAGGATCCCTTCGCAGTGGCCGGCGCAGGTCAGCGCCACCCGTCGCAACCCGCTCTCTTCGCCTGCCATTCCTGGGCCCGACCGTCGCTGGTGAGCCGGCCGCGGCGAGCGCACCGGCGATCGGGCGGTCGGTTCACCGCCGCCGGGCGCGGTCGCCCGCGCCGGTGGCGGGTCGGCGGGTACAATCGGCGCCGGAGGTCGTCATGGAACGTCGTCTGCCGGTGGTGCTGATGGTGCTGCTCGCGGTGGTCGGAACGGCGCTGGCCGGGACGGTGCACCACGATCTTGCGGTGCGGGTCGACCCGCAGGGCGGTCGGATCGAGGCGGTCGACCGGCTCACCCTGAAGGGCTCGGTCGTCGCCGATCTCGAGGGTGGCTACCGGTTCCTGCTCCACGCCGGGCTGGCGCCGGAGGTGCGCACGCCGGGCTGGCGGCTCGAGGCGATGCCGGGGCCGGTGGAGGGGTCGTTCCTCGGCCTGAACGCCTCCAGCGAGACCACCGCCGACGTTCCCCTGGAGGGCTGGCGTCTGCTGCCGGCGGCGGATGCCTCCGAGCCGGTCGAGCTTGCCTGGGGCGGCGTGATCCACCACCCTCTGGCCACCTCCGGCGAGGAGTATCAGCGCTCCTTCTCCGAGACGCCGGGGCTGATCGGGCCCGAAGGGGTGTTCCTCGCCGGGACCTCGTTCTGGCTGCCGACCTTCGGCGACGGCCTGGTCACCTTCGCGCTCGAGGTCGGCGGGCTGACGCCGCCGTGGGACGTCGTCAGCCAGGGGGAGCGGGTGCGCCACGAGACAGCCGGCGACGGCAGCCGCACCACCGGCTGGCGGCTCGAGCGACCGACCGAGGAGGTCTACCTGGTGGCCGGTCGATGGACCGAGTACACCGACCAGGCCGGGGAGATCACCCTGCGGGTCTTCCTGCGCGAGCCCGATCCGAACCTGGCGAGCCGCTACCTCGAGGCCACCCGGAGATACCTGGCACTTTACGAGCGGATGCTCGAGCCGTACCCCTACAGCTCCTTCGCCCTGGTGGAGAACTTCTGGGAGACCGGCTACGGCATGCCCGGCTTCACCCTGCTCGGGCCGCGGATCATCCGGTTCCCGTGGATCCTGACCTCGTCATACCCCCACGAGATCCTGCACAACTGGTGGGGCAACTCGGTCTACGTCGACTACGCCCGCGGCAACTGGTGCGAGGGTCTGACGGCCTATCTCGCCGACCACCTGCTCGCCGAGCAGCGCGGCGAGGACGTCCGCCACCGCCGCACGACGCTGCAGAAGTACAGCGACTTCGTCTCCGACGGCCTCGACTTCCCGCTCACCGGCTTCCGCTCCCGTCGATCCGCTGCCTCCGAAGCGGTGGGTTACGGCAAGAGTCTCATGCTGTTCCACATGCTCAGGAGGGGGATGGGCGACGAGGGCTTCCTGGCGGGGCTGCGGCGGTTCGACCGCGAGCACCGCTTCAGCCGCGCCTCGTGGTCCGATCTGGCGGCCGCGCTCGAGGCCGAGTCCGGCGGCCGGTGGGCCGAGCTGGTGGAGGCATGGACGAGCCGCACCGGCGCGCCGCGGCTGGAGATCCTCGCCGTCGAGGCCACCCCGACCGGGGAGGAGCTGCACCCCTGGGTCCTGCGCCTCGAGCTGGCCCAGGTCCAGGCCGAGGACCCCTTCCCGCTCACCGTGCCGGTCGCAGTCACGCTGGAGGGCCGCCCCGAAGCGCTGGTCGTCGAGGTCGCCAACTGTGCCGGCGCCCGGCGCTGTGTGCTGCGCGTCCCCTGTCCGTCCCGCCCCCTGCGGGTCGACGTCGACCCCGCCTTCGACGTGATGCGCCGGCTCGACCCTCTCGAGGTGCCGCCTGCTCTGTCCTCGGTGTTCGGCGCCGCCGACCCGTTGTTCGTGCTGCCGGCGGCCGCGGACCACGCCGAGCTCGCGGCCTGGCGCGAGCTGGCGGCGGCCTGGGCCCGGCCCGGCGAGCCGCGAACGGTGCTCGACCTTGAGCTGGAGGCGCTGCCGGCGGGATCGCTGTGGCTGCTCGGCGGCAGCAACCGCTTCGCCGGCGAGGTTGTCGCCGCGCTCGCCGAGCAGGGGGTGGACCTGGGCGCGGACACCGTCCTCCTGCCCGACGGCGAGCTGCCGCGGGTCGGAGGTTCACTGGTGCTCGTGGCCCGCGGCGGCCACGACCCGGCGGACGCGGTGGGCCTGGTCACCGCCGACCCGGTGACCGCGATCCCGGGCCTGGCGCGCAAGCTGCCCCACTACACCCGGTACTCCTATCTCGCCTTCTCGGGGGACGAGCCCGACAATGTCGCCAAGGGCAACTGGCGGCCGATCGGCTCGCCGCTGGTCCGCCAGCTCGGACCGACGCCGGTCGACCTCGTGCTGCCGCGGCGGCCGTCCCTCTCCGAGCTGCCACCACCCTTGAGCGCCCATCGGTTGCGCCAGGTGGTCAGCGTCCTCGCCGATCCCGAGCTCGAGGGCCGCGGGCTGGGCTCGGCCGGCCTCGAGCGGGCGATGCTCTTCGTCGAGGCGCGGATGCAGGAGGTCGGCCTCGAGCCCGGGTTTCCCGGAAGCTACCGGCAGCGCTTCAGCTGGCGCGGCGGCGTGCCCGAGCGGGAGCTCGCCCTGACCAACCTGGTCGGCCGCATTCCCGGCGTCGACCCCGCCCTCGTCGACCAGCCGGTGCTGGTCATGGCCCACCTCGACCACCTCGGCCGCGGCTGGCCGGACGTCCGGGCGGGGCACGAGGGCCAGGTGCACCCGGGCGCCGACGACAACGCCTCCGGGGTGGCGGTGCTCCTCGAGGTGGCTCGCACCCTGGCGGCCGAGGAGCCGCGGCGTCGACCCGTCGAGCTCGCCGTTCTCACCGGCGAGGAGGCCGGGCTGGTCGGCGCCCGGCGGCTGCTCGAGACCATGACCGCCGCCGGACGGAGGCCCGCGGCCTGCCTCAACCTCGACACCGTCGGCCGGCTCGAGGGCCGCCCCCTGCTCGTGCTCGACGGCGGGACCGCCCGGGAGTGGCCCTCCCTCTTCCGCGGCGTCGGTCATACCACGGGAGTGGCGGTCGAGCTCGTCGCCGAGCCGCTCGACAGCTCCGACCAGGTCGCCTGCATCGAGCGGGGCGTGCCCGCAGTGCAGCTGTTCAGCGGCCCGACCGCCGACTACCACCGGCCGACGGACACCGCCGACAAGATCGACGCCGAGGGGATGGCGAGGGTCGCCGAGGTGACCCGCGAGACCGTCGCCTACCTCGCCGGACGGCTCGAGCCCCTGACGCTGACCCCCGACGCTGCCTCTGGGCCGGTCAGGGCGGCCGGCGGCGGCGGCGAGCGGCGGGCGAGCCTCGGCCTGATGCCCGAGTTCGCCTTCGCCGGGCCGGGAGTCCGGGTCGAGCAGGTGGTGCCGGGGTCGCCCGCCGAGGCCGCCGGGATCCGCGCCGGCGACGTGCTCGTGGTCCTCGACGGCGAGCCGGTCGTCGACCTGCGCGGCTACTCGTCGCTGCTCAAGGGGCGCAGCCCCGGCGACCGGGTGCGGCTCAAGCTCGAGCGCGGCGGCGAGCGGGTCGAGCTCGAGGCCGTGCTCGCCGAGCGCT
>CAZKKP010000058.1:4746-13799 GCA_964553295.1 uncultured Thermoanaerobaculia bacterium
TCGGCCCCCGCCGGGCCCGGTTGCATCTGCGGGCGGGGTACACTCCGCCAGGGAGGAACCATGATCACCTTCACCGAAGCTGCCGGCGCCAAGGTCCTTGAGTACATGGGGATGACCGAGGGCAGCTGTCTCGGCGTGCGGGTCGTGGCCCACCGCCAGGGCCGCTCGCGGTTCGGCTACGAGCTGTCGCTGGTGCTCGAGGGCGACGACCAGCCCGACGACGCCCGGGTCGAGCAGGAGGGTTTCGCGGTGTTCGTCGACCCGGCCAGCGCCGAGCTGCTGACCGGCTCGACGGTCGACTTCCGCTCCGACTTCTCCGGGGCCGGCTTCACCTTCGACAACCCGAGCACGAAGGTGCGCTGGGACGACCCGGTCGCCCAGAAGGTCCAGGACGTGCTCGAGGACAAGGTCATGCCGGCGATCGCCGGTCACGGCGGCTGGGTCGACCTCTTGCAGGTCGAGGGCGACGCCGCGGTCATCGAGATGGGTGGTGGCTGCCAGGGCTGCGGCATGTCGAACGTCACCCTCAAGCAGGGCATCGAGGCGGCGATCCTCGAGCACGTTCCCGAGATCAAGCGGGTGCGTGACGCCACCGACCACGAGGCCGGCGCCAACCCCTACCACCAGCGTTGAGCCGAGGGTCCTCGGTGTGCGCGGCCGTACCCACAGGCACGGCGAGCACTCCGAGTCGAGACGGCATCGCGGAGCGAAGCCTCGGCGACCGCACCTGGAACCGGGTAGGATGTCGGCCATGCGGCGGCTGGTCGACCTGCTCATCTCCGACCGTTGGGTGCTCGCGGTCATCACGCTCAACACCGTCGCCCTCGGGCTGGTCGAGTCCTTCCCCTCGGGCTCCCGCGCTGCCGCCGTCTGGCACTGGGTCGACTACGGCTGCATCGTCTTCTTCCTGGTCGAGGCCTGTCTGAAGAACGCCCGCTGGGGCTGGCGTCGCTACTGGTCGTCGCGCTGGAACCGCTTCGACCTGACCCTGGTGGTGGTGTCTCTGCCGGCGCTGCTGATGCCCTTCGTCGGCGGTCTCGGAGTCTTCGGCCAGATCACGATGCTGCGCATCGGTCGGCTGTTCCGGCTCTTCCGGGTGCTCCGCTTCATCCCCAACGTCGAGCACCTGGCCCTCGGCATCCGGCGCTCCCTGAGGGCCTCGATCGGGGTCTTCCTCGCCCTGCTGCTGGTCAACTTCATCCTCGCCATGGGCGCCACGATCCTCTTCGGCGACCTCGACGAGGAGGCATTCGGCACGCCGCTGAAGGCGAGCTACACGCTGTTCAAGGTGTTCACCGTCGAGGGTTGGTACGAGGTGCCCGACGAGGTCGCGAACCGGGTCGGCGCCGGTGGCGAGAATGACGAGCCCGGTCCGGATGCCTTCAAGGTGAAGGTCGGGCTGCGGCTGTTCTTCGTCGTCTCGGTGCTCGTCGGCGGCATTCTCGGCCTGTCGCTGGCCAACGCGGTGTTCGTCGACCAGATGATGATGGACAACACCGACGTGCTCGAGGCCAAGGTCGACGCCATCGCCGAGGAGCTGCGGGCGCTGCGCCGGGACCTCGGCCGCGACGGGTCCGGGCCGAGGCCGTGACGGCAGGGCTCAGCCGGCCTCGACCTCGGCGACGAAGGCGAGCACGGCGTCCGGGTCCTCCTCCTCGAGCAACCGCCGGCGGTTCTCGGGGTCGCTGACCAGGCGGGCGATGTCGGCCAGGGTGGCGAGGTGCCCCTCGGGGTCTCCGGAGGGGCTGAGCAGCAGGAAGACGAGCCGGACCGGCTCGTCGTCATGGGCGCCCAGGTCGAGCCCGCCAGGAACCCGGGCGAGGGCACAGCGCCGGGTGTCGAGCCCGGGGCAGTAGGTGTGCGGCACCGCGACGCCGTGACCGAGGGTGGTCGGCAGGCTGCGCTCGCGGCCGATCAGGTCGGCGATCGTCGCTGCCAGCGACAGCGACGGCTCGAAGGCGACCATGCGTTCGACGAGCTCGCTCAGCACCGTCTCGAGGTCGTCCGCCCGCTCGAGCCGGACCACCAGCTGGCGGTGCAGCGCCCGCCGCAGGTAGTCCGCCTCTCTGCGCAGCGCGAGCACGGCCGACGGGGATGCACGTGGCGACGGCGGCGGCTCGATCTCGACCTGTTCGCCGGTCGCCGACACCAGCGGCAGCCAGGCCGGGTCGTGCCGCTGTCCGGCCTCGAACTCGGCGAGCATCGCCTCGCCGCGACCGATCTCGGCGGCGATCACTGCCGGGCTCGGCAGGCGGCTCCAGACCACCCGACCGGTCCGGGTGTCGTTGCCGATGCGGCCGTGCGAGGCCCCCGGCGCCCGGCTCGAGCGCCAGCAGTACACCCCGTCGGCGCCGAGCGTCTCGGCCCAACGCTGGCAGACGAGCGCGTTGAGGTCCTCGTTCCCGGTGATCGCGAGCAGCCGGCCGACGCCGGCCATCGTCGGATGGTCCGCGAGCTCGACCCGGCGGGCGTCACCGGCCACCGCGACCAGACCCGCCGCCTGGCTCTGGCTGACCAGGCGAAGGTTGCTGTCGACCAGCACGGCCGGGACGCCTGCGCGCTGGTCGACGAAGCGGGCGATGGCCCGCCCGAGGGCGTGGGCGCCGACGATCATCCAACCCCTGGGGCGCTCGCGCTTGAGGCCGAGCAGTTTGACCAGGGGGCCCGCGGTCAGCCCCTGGAGCACGACGGTGGCGGCGATCACCGAGTAGGTGAAGGTCTCCAGGAAGACCGCCGCCTCCGGGAGCACCCCCCGTCGGGTCAGCTGCAACGCGAACAGGGAGGCCATCGAGGCGGCCACGATTCCGCGCGGCGCGATCCAGCCGAGGAAGACGAGGTCGCGCCAGCCGAGGCCGGCGCCGACGGTCGAGGCGAGGACGTTCAGCGGCCGCACGACGAGCATGACGACCGCGACGAGCAGGAGTCCGCGCCAGCCGAAGTCGAGGAACTGGCCGAGGTCGAGTCGCGCGGCGAGCAGGATGAACAGCATGCCGATCATCAGCTCGGTCACGTCGGCCTTGAAGCGCCGGATCTGGCGCAGGGCGGGCACCCCCCGCAGACCGAGCACGAAGCCGGCGACCACCACCGCCAGCAGGCCGGTCTCCGGGGAGTCGAGGGAATGTCCGACGATCTCGGCCGCGCCGTACACCGTGACCGCGATGCCGATCGCCGCGACGTTGGCGGAGTCGCGCGGCAGCAGCCCGTGCTCGAGGGCCCAGGCGCCGGCGAAGGCCCCGGCAAGGCCGACCCCGAGGCCGACGGCGACCCGCACCGCGAAGTGCCCGAGAGCCACCCAGCCTCCTGCCGGGTCGAGCATCTCGAAGCAGAGGATCGCGATGAACACCCCGATCGGGTCGATGAGCACACCTTCCCAGCGCAGGATGTGCTCGAGCTGGGTGCGCACCTGCAGGCGCTTGAGCAACGGCGCGATCACCGTCGGTCCGGTGACGATGACCAGGCTCGCTGCGAGCAGGCAGGCCACCGGCGTGAGGCGGAAGATCAGCCAGATCGCGGCCGCGGTGCCGAGCCAGGTGACCAGGACGCCCACCGTCAGCAGCCGGCGGATCACCGCCGGCGCCTGCCGGAAGCCGCCGACGTCGAGGGTCAGGCCACCCTCGAACAGGATCAGGCACACCGCCAGGGAGACCAGCACCTGGAGGGCGTCGCCGAGGCTGTCGGGGCGCACGACGTTGGCGACCTGTGGCCCGAGCACCACCCCCGCGAGCAGCAGCAGGACGATCACCGGGGTCTTCAGGCGCTGGGCGATCGAGGTCAGGATCGCACCACCCGCGATGGCCACGGCCACGGTGACCAGCATGCCGTGCGGGCTCACGCGGGTGCTCCCTTGGTGGTCGTCGGTAAGGCACGATCTGGCACGCCCCACCAGTCTACCGCAGGCCCCGGCCCCATCGGGTCAGCGGCCGCTTGACGACGGCTCGCCAGGGAGTCCGAAGCTGACTCCCCTCGCCACTCGCTGGCCCCGCCCGGAAGGGGCGCGGCCGGCGGGCTCGCGGGTCAGCGGATCACGAGGGCCCTCGCCTGGCGGTGGAGCATCCCCATCCGACCCTGGTCCTGGAGCTGGAGGTTGCGCACCTCGAAGGGTGCGGTCGTCCTGGAGATGGCGATCAGCTCGGCTGCGAGGCCGGCGGCTGCGACGGCGCCGAGTCGGTGCTCCTGGCCAACTCCCTGTTTCTCGGTCAGGTCGACTGGCTCCAGCCGTGGGAGAACGCCTGCCTGTACTGGTGGGACGACGGCAGCCTGCCGACCGATCCCACGACCTTCGACCACGTCCTGGTCTGGGACGTCAAGAACGACCCCTGCCCGATCGGCGTCAGCCCGGTGTGCGCCGACCCGCAGCTCACCGACGCCGCCCTCGACGGCTTCGACGGCCACCTTTTCGCCGGCAGCCCGGCGGTCGACGCCGGCAGCCCCGCGCTCACGACGCCGCGCGACCTCGACGACCTGTGGCGCGACCTGGCGCCGGACGTCGGCGCTTATGAGCGCGGCGGGGCGATCTTCCGGGACGGCTTCGAGAGCGGCGCCTGCTCCGGCTGGAGCGGCGTCGTCGGCCTGCGGTGAACCGGGGCGGCCGCGCTCAGCCCTCGCCGAGCAGCGCCTCCCGGGCCCGGGCGAGCTGCTGCCGCTGGGCGTCGTCCACCGCCGGGTAGGCGAGCCCGAGTCTCTCGAGAGCGTCGCGCACCGCCTCGGCGACCACCAGCCGGGTGAACCACTTGCTGTCCGCCGGCACGACGAACCAGGGCGCGTTGCGGGCGGCGGTGTGCCGGATCGCATCCTCGTAGGCCGCCATGTAGCTCTCCCAGTGGCCGCGCTCGGTGACGTCGGCCGACGAGAACTTCCAGTTCTTCTCCGGTCGGTCGAGACGGTCGAGGAAGCGCCGGCGCTGCTCCTCGCGGGAGACGTGGAGGAAGAACTTGAGGATCACGAACCCCTGGCGCGCGAGATAGCGCTCGAAGGCGGCGATGTCCTGGAGGCGGTTCTTCCAGAGGCTCGGGCCGACCACCTCGGGGGGCAGCTTCTGGCCGGCCAGGATCCGCGGGTGGACCCTGACGACCAGCACCTCCTCGTAGTACGAGCGGTTGAAGATGCCGATCCGGCCGCGCTCGGGGAGACAGCGAGTCGTGCGCCACAGGAAGTCGTGGTCGAGCTCCTCGGCGGACGGCGCCTTGAAGGAGAAGACCTGACAGCCCTGGGGGTTGACTCCCGACATGACGTGCTTGACGGTGCCGTCCTTGCCGGCGGCGTCCAGCGCCTGGAAGATCAAGAGCACGCCCCAGGTGTCCTGGGCGTAGAGCCGGTCCTGCAGCTCGGTGAGCGCGGTGATGCCGTCGGCCAGCAGCTGCTGGGCGGCCCCCTTGCCGTCGACCCCGCTGGTGTCCCCGGGGTCGACGTCGGCGAGCCGGAAGCCCGTCCCCCGGGTCACCCGGAAGCGGTCGAGGAAGCCCTCCGGCAGCTGACGGCTCGCCTTCCCGCTCATCGCGTCTCCTCCCGTCCGGTCGGCCGCCGACCGACTCCGGTGCGCACGGCGATTCTACCGCGCACCCCGGGGTTTGAGGACGGCGCCGGGCGCGCTACAATCGCCGGCGGCCCGCCTGTCCGGCATCCGCCCATGTCCCGGAGTTCTGCGACCGGCGGCCGGCGGACCGGTACCGCGGCCGGGCGTCTTCGGGCGGGTCGAGGAGGAGACAGCGGTGTGGATCGGTGGGGTTGTCGCGGCACTGGTCGTGGGGGTGGCTGTCGGCGTGATGCTCGGCCGTCGGTGGAGGCCGGGGCCCGAGCCGCCGGACGGGGCGACGGCAGACCGATCCCCGGTTGGAGCGCCCGCGCTCGAGGAGGCGCCGGAGGAGCCGGCCGTCGTCGCCGAGCCGCCGGCCGCGACGCCCGATCTCGAGGCCGAGGTCCAGGACCTGAAGGGCCTGCAGGTGGGGCTCAGGGCGCGGATCGAGGAGCTCGAGACCGAGCTCCGCCGTTACCGCCGCTGGGCGAGCGACCACCTCCAGGAGCATGCCGCGGCCCTCGAGCAGGGGTGGTCGAAGGCCAGACTGCCCCACCGCGTGCACGACCTGCCGGACGAGGTCGACCCCGAGCCGCTCGCCCGGCTGCGCGCCGAGGGCGACGAGGTGCGGTCGTGGATCGACGAGTTCGGCCTCGGCACCGCGGAGATGCGCTTCCAGCTCGGCCTGCTCGACGCCCTGGACGGGCAGCGCGATCGCGCCGCCGGCCAGTTCCAGCTCGCCGCCCACCACGGCGTACGACCGGAGGGGTGGCTCGCCCTCGGCGACGTGCAATGGCTGCTCGGTCGGCCGAAGAAGGCGGCCCGGGCCTACGAGCAGTGCCTCGAGGCGCCGCGCATGCCCGAGCACCTGTTCGAGCGCTGCGCCGAGGTGGCCCTCGCCGAGCACCGCGACCGCGCCGGCCTCGAGGTCCTCGAGCGGGTGCTCAGGCGGACCTCTCCGTCGGTGCGCGCCTACGAGCTCGCCGCCGTGCTGCACGGCCGGCTCGGTGAGTACGACCGGGCCCTGGCGGTGTGCGAGAGGGGCCTGGAGCGCCATCCCGAGTCGGCGACCCTGCGGGCCCGGATGATCGTTCCCCTCGGCCGGCTCGGCGCGGCCGAGCGGGCCGAAGGCTGTGCCCGGCGCGCCCGCGAGCTCGAGCCCGGCCTGGCCCTGACTCCGGTCGCCCTCGGCCTCGAGAGACTGCTCGAGGACCGGCTCGACGACGCCGAGGCGCTCTTCCGGGAGGCCGTCGAGCTCGACCCGGACTGCGCCGAGGCGCACTGCCAGCTGGGCATCATCGCCAACCACCGTGGCCAGTACGCGGCGGCCCTGAAGTCCCTGCGCCACGCGGTCAAGCTCAAGCCGGACTACGCCGAGGCCTACTTCAACATGAAGGACGCCTACGAGGGCCTGCGCGACTTCGACAACGCGATCGCCACCCTCAAGCGGGCGGTACAGCTCAACCCGAACTACGCCTGACCGCGTCGGCAACGCGGTGCTGACCGCGATCCATCGTGCCGGCCGCGGAGCTGCCGGACACGGCTGATCGGCGTCGCCTTTGGGTCGAGACGGTGTCGCGTTATACTGCCGGCGGCCTGCTCGGTGTGGGCCAGGGAGAGCCGATGCGACCGACCCGGGTGCTGCTGGTCAACGCCGTCAACCCCTTCGTCGAGGCCCAGAACCGCTACCCGGCGCTGGGTCTCGGCTATCTGGTGGCGATGCTCCGCCGCGAGCTCGGCGCCGAGGTCGAGGTCCGGCTCGTCGAGTGGGGGCTGGCCGAGACGGTCCGGGACTTCGACCCGGACCTGGTCTGCCTGTCATCGGTGTCGCAGAACTTCAAGCTGGCGTCGCGCTACGCCCGGCTGGCGAAGGAGGCGGAGAAGCCGGTGGTGGTCGGCGGCTACCACATCACCGAGATCCCAGCCTCTCTGACCCGGGACATGGACGTCGGCGTGCTCGGCGAGGGCGAGCACGCCCTGGTCGAGCTGGTGGCCGTGCTGCGCCGGCACGGCGGGCTGCCGTCCGCGGCCCTTGCCGGGATCGACGGTCTGGTCTACTGGGAGGGCGGCGAGCGGGTGCTGACGAAGCCCCGGGAGGTGGTGGGCAAGACCACCAGGAGTCTGGACGAGCTGCCGATGCCCGACCGTTCGATGATGCGGGTCCGGCCGCACTCCAACATGCTCACCTCGCGGGGTTGCCCCTACACCTGCACCTTCTGCGCCTCGACCCGGTTCTGGCCCAACATCCGCTACTTCTCGCCCGAGTACATGATCGAGGAGGTCAGACACCTCCGCGACCGCTATGGCGTGCGCTACGTCACCTTCCACGACGACCTGTTCATCGCCAACGTCAAGCGTCTCGAGGAGCTGCACGAGCTGGTGCTGCGCGAGGGCCTGCCGAAGCAGGGCTTCCGCTTCTCCTGCGCCTCCTCGGCGACCCGGATCACCGACGACATGGCCCGCATGCTCAAGGAGATGAACTTCGTCTCGGTGTCCATGGGCCTGGAGTCGGGCAACCAGGAGGTGCTGACCCGCCTCAAGGGACGGGCGTTCCGGGTCGAGGTCAACGAGAGCGCGGTGAACACCCTCCACCGACACGGCATCCACCCGCACGCCTCGTTCATCATCGGCGAGCCGCAGGAGACCCTGGAGCAGATGCGGGAGACCTACGACTTCATCCGCCGCAACCCGCTCTCGCTGGTCAACATCTACGTGTTGACACCGCTCCCGGGAACCCCGGTGTGGCACCAGGCCAAGGCCAGGGGACTGGTCGCCGACGACATGGACTGGGACCTGCTGAACATCAGCTTCGAGCTCGACTGGCGGCGGGTGATCCTCATGTCGGAGACCACCTCGCGCCGGGAGCTGCACGCCATGTACCGCCGGCTCAAGAGGCTCCGCCTGTTCAAGTACGGCCGGGCGGTGGCCAGCCATCCCTTCCAGATGGACCTCGCCGAGTACGGCCGGGCCAAGCTGGTGGAGGCCGCCTACCGGGTGCGGAGCTGGTTCACCGTGGGCGGCGGCTCGATCAACTCGGGCCTCGACCGCGCCGCCTGAGGACCCTGCGGGACCCGTCGCGGGCTGGTTGACAGGGGGTCCTGCGCGCAGTACGGTCTGACGATGGTCACACGAGTGCGGCCCGTTGGGAGTGCGCGCGGCGGTGGTTGCGGCGCGGCGGGCCTGCTGCTTTTCTGAAGGGAGGAAGGACGATGACGGCAAGAGGATTGCGGACGGCTCTGGCGGTGTGCGTGGTGCTCGCAATGGCGGCGCCGGCCCTCGCCGACTCGACCCTGAGGTCGGCGCCCGGCTCGGCGCCCGACGTCAAGGTCGCCGACGACGGGATCCCGGGGACGCCGACCCGCGCCAGCGGCGGGCCCGACGGCTTCGGCTACGTCTTCATCGACTCCAACGAGCCGGGGGGCCCGACCTTCCAGTGGGTCGAGATCAACGCCACCATCGAGGTGTTCGCGGAGCTCGGGGTTGCGGACCAGCGCTCCGATCGGGGCGAACTTCCAAGGAATGTGAACGATGCACACAGAAC
>CAZKKP010000059.1:0-292 GCA_964553295.1 uncultured Thermoanaerobaculia bacterium
CTCACGGATCGACACCGCCTCCGAGTGCTGGCAGGAGACCACGATTGCCTCGATCCGCCGAGGCCGCTCGCCGTCGTACTCGACCGAGACCTGGCTCTTGCCGTCCGGCCTCAGCCACTCCAGCTCACCGGTCCGTCGGGCCTCGGCCAGCCGTCGGGTGAGCTGGTGGGCGAGCATGATCGGCAGCGGCATCAGCTCCGGGGTCTCGTCGCAGGCGAAGCCGAACATCAGGCCCTGGTCGCCGGCGCCTCCGGTGTCGACGCCCTGGGCGATGTCGGGCGACTGCGGGTCG
>CAZKKP010000059.1:302-9828 GCA_964553295.1 uncultured Thermoanaerobaculia bacterium
CAGCACGGCGCAGGTTTCGTGGTCGAAACCGAACTTGGCACGGGTGTAGCCGATCTTCCGGATGGTCTCGCGCACCAGCGTCGGCAGGTCGACGTAGGCGGTCGTCGAGATCTCTCCGGCGATGAAGGCGAGACCGGTCGTGACCAGCGTCTCGCAAGCGACCCGACCCTTCGGGTCCTCGGCGAGCACCGCGTCGAGCACCGCATCCGAGATCTGATCGGCGATCTTGTCCGGATGCCCCTCGGTGACCGACTCGGAGGTGAAGACACGGGTACCGTTGGGAGCCATGGAACCTCCTTCGAGTTTGGACTGCCCTCGCTCCTCGCTCAGTTCGCCTGCCGCTGCTGCTCGAGGTACGCGAGGCGGTCGGCGACGTCGCGGAACCCGGGATCCGCGCCGTACAGCTCGCGGTACAGGTCGCAGGCCTGGCCGATCTCGCCGGCGAGCTCCAGCGAGGCGGCCAGGTCGTAGCGCAGGGCGACCCGCGATGCCGGCGGCAGGTCGGCCGCGGCCAGCGCCTTCTGGTACCAGTCGGCGGCGCTCTCCGCCATGCCCTGCTCGAGATAGCAGACCCCAATCATCGAGCACGACTCGACAAAGTAGGCCGGGTCGCGCGCCGAGATCTGGAACTCGCGTATCGCCTCGGGCAACAGACCCATCTCCTTGTAGGCGATGCCCAGGTTGAAGTGAGTGTCCGAGTCCTCCTCGGAAAGCTGCTCGGCGACCCCCTTCTGAAACTCCCGGAAGACCTCTTCGAGCAGGGCCTCGTCCTTGCCCCGGCCGGTTGCCTCGTCGACCAGCGCCTCCTCCTCGGCGAGCTCGTCCTCGAGCTCCTTGGCGAGGTCGAAGAAGTCCTCCTCGTCGGCGAACAGCTCCTCGGAGGCCTCGACGGCCTCGTCCACCACCGAGTCGATGAGGACGCCCTTGGCCTTCAGAGTCAACCGGCGCTGCGCGATGTCCGGGTCATCGGCGTGATCCCGCTCCAGCAGCTGCAGCTCACGCAGGGCATCCTCGAGGAGCTCCTGCTGGATGAAGAAGTCGAGCCTGTCCAGGGCCTCGAGGTTGGGCCCCGCCAGACTGTCGGAGAGATCGACCAGCTCCTCCTCGCCGACGAACTCGCTGCCGACCCGGGTCGCAAGGGCGCCACGGTCGGGCGCCGTGACCGGCAGGCCTTCGAAGTCGAACACCACCGGCTGCGCCTCGGTGTCCTCATCCACGGGCTGCTCCGGTGACGGCAGGTGGCGAGCCTCGCGGACATCGTGCACCACCGCCTCCGGAGGCGTCGGTCCCAGTGACAGCGCTGCCTTCGCCTCGCCGCCGCGCACCGAGCGCTCGAGGTCGTCGAGCTCCGACAGCGCCAGCCCGGCGTCGGGCCGCTCCGGCATCGCCCTCGCCGCCTCACGCAGCTCCCGCTCCCAGTCATCGACGGTGCCCTCGGAGGCCGGCGGCCGGTCGAGCGAGACCTCGAAGGACGGCCCCCAGGACGGCGTCGCTCGACCGCCGGTCTGCCCGCCGGTACTCGCGCCGGTCAGCTCGTCGCCGGGGCGGATCTCCGGCGGCCCGAATCGAAGCTCGCCAAGGTCGATGCGGTCCTCCGCAGCCTCGGCGACCGCCGCAGGCGCCAGGGACGGTGCAACCAGCTCATCCTCCGCCTCGTCGAACTCGATCAGGATCACCTCGTCCACGACGTCTTCCGCGTCGGCCGGCACAGGGACCTGCTCCACGGCCGTCGCCGGTCGCTGCTCGAACGACTCCAGTCCCGGAATCATCCCGCGCAGGGTCTGCTCGGCGCCGACGTCCCCCGTCGCACGGTAGACGGCAATGAGGGGCCGGGCGGCCTCGGCCGCGCCCTCGGAGTCGCCCTGCTCGAGGAGCAGCATGGCGAGGCGCTCGCGGGCCTCTCGATGAGCCGGAGCCACCTCGAGGATACCGCGCAGATGGGCCGCTGCCTTGTCGAGGAGTCCGTACTTGGCGAACACCGCCGCCTCGGCGAGGCGCTCGCTGGGGTCGAAGGGTGAGGCCGGAGGCGCTGCGCCCGCCGTCGGCCGGGGTGCAGGAGGTGTCGGCTCGGGCACCGGCAACGGCTCCTCGTCCTCCTGGCGCAACTTCACATCCGCCCTGACGTCGGCCTCCGCCGACCGGCGCCGGAACAGCTCGTTGTCGGGATCCTCCCGCAACAGCTCCTGATAGAGCCGCCCGGCCTCGGCCTGCTGACCACTGCGGAACAGGCTGTCGGCGAGGGCTGCCCGCAGCGTGAAAATGGTCTCGGTCTCACCCGACGGAGCGAAGGCAGCGACCGCGACCCGCAGCACCTCCTGGTCGTGGGGCATCGCCTTCAGGAGGCCCTGGATCATCTGTTGCGCTGCCACGTGATTGCCACGAGCGGTCAGCGACCTGGCAGTGGGCAGGAGCGTGTCACGGGCCTCGACCGCCTCGCCGGCCTTGAGCAACGCCTGGCCGACAAGCGATCTGATGTCGTGATCGTCCGGTGAGCGCTCGAGCAGTCTGCGCGCACTCTCCAGAGCCTGCCGGGCTTCGCCGAAGGTCAGCTGGACCCGGATCTGCAGAAGCTGCAGCCCCTCGTCGTCGGGCGACCGGGAGACGCCGGCGGCCAGAAACTCCCTGGCGACGGGGGCCCTTCCTGAATCCAACAAGGCCTCGCACAGGGGCGCGAGAAAGGCGCCGGTCGGCGGATCCTGCTCGAGCGCGTGTCGGTACAGGCGCTCAGCCTCGTCGAGGCGGCCGCGATCGAGCAGCACTCGGCCGAGGCGGTCGTAGACGGCCAGCGCCTCCTCGGCCTGTCCCAGCTGCATCAGGATGTCAGCGAGCCGGAGGTGCGCGACGTGGTTCGACGGGTCGAGCTGGATCAGACGCTGATTCGCGGCCGCCGCCTTCTCGAGCTGGTTGTTCTTCGCGTGCCACTCGGCGAGGATCTGGTACTGGCTCTTGGCCTCGACCATGAGGCCCTGTTGTATGTACAGCTCGGCAAGGCGCTCGAAGATGTCCAGCCGCTGGGGTGCGATCCGGTTGACTTTCCTGAGGATCGCGATCGCCTTCTGGATGAACCCGTCGCGGGTGAAGTGCTCGGCGATCCCCTCGTACAGCTCGACCGCCCGGTCGACCTGGCCGATCCGGCCGTAGAGGTCACCTACCCGGTTGATGGTGTTCGCGTCGTTCGGGTTGGCCTGGAGTATCTTCTCGTACTCGCGGATGGCCTGGTCGAGCTTGCCACGCCTGACGAGCGCTTCGGCCTCCTTCAAGACCTTGTCCCGGTTGATCGCCATCCTGATCGATCCTCTCCGTTGTACGCCCGCGAGCCTCATCGTAACACAGGCCCGGAAGACGGACAGGGCGTTGGAAAACGGCCTCGGGGCCCCGTGTGGGGCCCCGCTCGAGGCTGCTCGGAAGGCCTGCCGGAATGCCGCCCCGGCGGTCGCTCAGCTCCGGCCACGCTCCTTGATCCGTGCCGCCTTACCACGCAGCGCTCGGATGTAGTACAGCTTGGCCCGGCGTACCCGGCCGCGCCGCTGGAGCTCGATCTTGGCAACGCTCGGTGCGTGCAACGGGAAGATCCGCTCGACGCCGATGCCGGACGAGATCTTGCGCACCGTGAAGGTCTCCGAGATGCCGCCGTGCTTGCGCGCGATCACCAGACCCTCGAACACCTGGATGCGCTCCTTCTCACCTTCCCGCAGCCGAACGTGGACCTTGACGCTGTCGCCTGGACGGAAGTCCGGAATGTCGGTCTTGAGATACTGCTCGGTCACTTCGCGGATGAGGTCCATACTGTCGTCCTCCTGGGGAACCGGGGCGCGGAACCCTCCCGGGTCGCGGAGTATACACGCCTGAATTCGCACCGGCAAGAGCTTACAAAGGGCCGTCGACTTCAGTCACAGGAGTCGGCCGGTTTGGGAATCCCGAAGAGCGCGAGACGTCCAGCGAACGGCACCACGACCAGCCGCCCGTGGGCGTCGAGGTCGGCATCCGCCGGCCACATCACGCCGCTCGCCCGGAAGCCGCGGAAGCCGAAGGGCACCTCGGCGCCCTGCGGCGCCAGCCACTCGGGCAGCACCAGATCCCATCGCTCGGCTTCCTCGGGCACCTTGCGAAAGGTCACATCGCGGGTCGGTAGGGAGCCGACCTCCTGCTTCTGGGCCACCAGCTCCTCGGCCTCGGCGACCACCTCGTCGAGCATCTGCTCGGTGAAGGCAGCCATCGCGTCGTGATCCTCCGGGCCCTTGACCGTGGCCGCGATGAGCAGGCGGTAGACCTCGCCTTCGAGCTCCTCGCCAGCCTCGTAGTCGACCTCGAACTGCTGTCCGGTCTCCTCCGCCTCGACGTCGTAGGAGGCGCCGTGGACCAGATCGCGCACCACCAGAGCCAGCAGCAGCTCGTCGATCGAGGTCGCAGGGAACTCGAGCTCCCAGCCCGCCTCCCAACCAGTGTCCTTCTCAGTTTCCGACATCTGAATCTCCTTCCTCTACGACCCGAAGCCCAACAGCCGCGGTTGCGCCTTCTCGTCCCGGCGCGATCACCGGTCGTCCCGTCTCTCGAACAGCCACGCGACCCCCACCCCGAGCAGGTACAACAGGATCATAGGAAGCGCGAACACCGTCTGGGTGGCGATGTCCGGAGTCGGGGTGATGACCGCGGCCACAATGAAGATCCCCAGCACCGCCCAGCGGAACCAGCGCAGCAGAGTCTTCGCCCGCACCAAGCCGAGGCGGGCGAAGAACAGCATCAGCATCGGCAGCTGGAACACCAGGCCGAGGCCCAGCAGAATCTTCGACATCATGCTGAAGTAGGTCTGGATGGTGACGACCTGCTTGAAGTCCTCTCCCACCCCGAGCAGAAACCGCACCACCAGCGGGAAGGCGATCTGGTAGCCGAAGTACCCCCCGGCGATGAAGAACAGCGACGTGAAGACGATGAACGGCAGCGCCAGTCGCCGCTCCCGAGCGTAGAGTCCGGGACTGATGAACAGCCACACCTGCAGCAGGATCACCGGCGAGGCGACGAAAATGCCGGCGAGCAGGGCGACCTTGATGTAGAGCATGAACGGGCCTTCGAGGGCGGTAAAGGCGAGCTGCTCGCCTCCGGCCTCCCGGAACGGTCCCTCGAGCCATGCGAAGATCTCCCTCGCGTAGGCCCAGCAGCCGAGAAAGGCCACGAACACGGCCGTCACCGAGACCATGATCCGCCGCCTGAGCTCGTCAAGATGGTCGAGCAGGCTCATCCGAGGCAGGTTCTCGGCGTCGTCGGCTTCGCGCTCGTCGAGCTTGGGGGTGGCCGTGCTCACGCGTCCTTCGGCGTGACGGGCTCGCCACCCGACGACACCGACTCCGATTCCCGCAGCATCTCGGCGCCGGCCTGGCGGACCTCCTTGAGCTCCCGCTCGACCTCGCGCACCTCGTCGGCGGCGACCTCGTCCTCGATGGTCTTCTTGAAATCGTTGGAGGCGCGCCGGAACTCGCCGAGCGCCTTGCCGACCGTGCGGCCGATCTTGGGCAGCTGCCGCGGCCCGAAGAGCAGCAGCGCCACCACGAAGATCATCATGATCTCGGGCAACCCGAGTGGTCCGAACACCCGCAGACCTCCAGCGGCGACGAGTATACCGCCTCCGACGCGCAGTCCCGCGGCCCGAGACCGGACCCCTCCGGAGGCTTGGGATTGTGCCGCGGGTTCGCTATGGTTGTACACCAGGCTCGACGCCCTTCCCCGGGGTTCCGGGCGCCAGCTACAGGAGGCTCGATGGCGGCTGTGCCCTGGACGAAGAGAATCGTGGTCGCGATGCTGACACTGCTCGCTGGCGGCGCCCTCGCCGGGTCGCTGTTCGGCGAGCGGTCGGTCCCGGAGGACGAGGCGGCGATCGTGCTTCGCGCCTCGCGGGTCGTCGCCAACCTGCTCGACTGGCTGCCCGAGGAGCACGCTCCCGAGGACATCGTGTACGACGGCATCGCCGGCATGCTCGAGGTCCTCGACCCACATTCCAACTACCTCGACCCCCGCAGCTTCCGCGACATGAGGGCGCGTCAGCAGGGCTCCTTCTTCGGCGTCGGCATCATCATCTCCCGACGCGAAGGCCAGGTCACCGTAATCGCACCGATCGCCGACACGCCGGCGGCCCGCGCCGGGCTGCGAGCCGGCGACATCATCGCCGCGGTCGAGGAGACCTCCACCGACACGATCTCCATCGACGAGGTGGTCGACCTGGTGCGCGGCCCGGAAGGCAGCGAGGTCCGGCTGACGATCGTCCGTCCCGGGCTCACCGACTCCTTCGACGTCCGCATGCAGCGAGCCCGGATCCCCCAGACCTCGGTGCGTCACGCCTTCATGATCCGACCCGGGGTCGGCTACCTTCGTCTGTCGGAGTTCTCCAACACCAGCGTCCGAGAGGTTCGAGAGGCCCTCGAGCGCCTCACCGACGAGGGCATGCGCGAGCTCATCTTCGACCTGCGGAACAACCCCGGAGGCCCCCTGGACGCCGCCGTCGGCGTCTCCGACCTCTTCCTTCGCGAAGGCCAGCTCATCGTCACCACCCGCGGCCGCACCCCCGACAGCCTGGGCAGCTACAGCGCCCCGGGCCGCGGCTATCGCTTCCAGGGCCCCCTCGTCGTCCTGGTCAACGAAGGCTCGGCCTCGGCCTCCGAGATCGTCGCCGGGGCGGTCCAGGACCACGACCGCGGCCTGGTCCTGGGTGAGACCACCTGGGGCAAGGGCCTCGTGCAGACCGTCTTCACCGTCCGCGACACCGGCCTCGCCCTGACCACGGCGCGCTACTATACCGCCTCCGGCCGCTGCATCCAGCGCGACTACGACTCCTTCATCGACTACGTCACCCACCGCAACGGCGCCGATCCGGACAGCCCGGCGACCGAGCGTTTCGAGACCGCCGCCGGTCGCACCGTTCTCGGCGGCGGCGGCGTTGCGCCGGACCTCACGGTGGTCAACCGGACCCTGGCCGACAGCGTCGCCCGCCTGTATGGCAGCGCAGCCTTCTTCCGCTTCGCCATCGAGCTGCTCAAGGATGTGCCGGAAGCCGAGCAGGCCTCGCACGCCGCCACGTTCGTCTTCGCCGACGAGAGCCAGATCGCGGACCGCTTCTGGGGGTGGGTCGCCGAGCAGGAAATCCTCGACACGTCCGCAATCGAGGCGGCACGCGCCGACCAACAGGTCACCGAAGACGTCGGCCGCGCCCTCGCGGTGGAGCTGCTGAACTCCACCCTCGGGCTCGAGGCCGGCTTCCGCCTCGCCATCGAGGGCGACGACCAGTTCCTCGCCGCCCTCGAGCACCTCCCCGACGCCGCTGACCTCTGGTCGGCCTGGTGACCGGCCCGTCGATCGTCCCCAGTCGCCGTGCCGAGCCCGCTGGAGGAATCAGCGCTGAGGGCTGAGAGCGCCAGATCGGTGTCGTGGTGTCACGTCCCTCGTCCTGCCGGAATCGTGAACCGTTGTTCCCGAGCCCGAGCCCGGGTCAGGGGCCGATGCCCGACCAGGCATCGGTCGAGCCGGACTCGAAGCCGTCGGCGAACAGTAGGGAATCCCCGGCGGCGCAGAGCTGCACCTTGACGTCGTCGATGGTCCACCCCGGTCTGCTCACCGAGGAGTCCGTGCCGAGGCGGAAGCCCAAGCGCACGGTCTGGCCGGCGTAGCCGTCGAGGTCGACGACCGCCCGCGTCCAGTCCTGGGGGTCGCCACACCACGCCTCGAGGCCCGCGAGGGGGTTCGAGAAGCCGGTCGAGATCGGCCCGTCGTAGGAGTCCGTGACCATCCGCGGGTTGCCGAGGTAGGTCCAGCTCGCGCCGTCGTCGGTGGAGATCTCGGCCACGCCACCGTCGTAGCAGCCCGAGGCCGAGCTCTCGAGGTGCTGGTGGTTCCAGAACTGCAGAGTGAGACCCGCACCGTCAGACGGCAGCGACACCGGCGGCGAGACCAGGCGCTGGTCGGAGACCGAGCCGACGGCGCTGGCGGAAAAGGCGGTCGTGCCGCCGTGGACATTGGCCGTTGACAGGCTCCAGGTATCGCCGGCGCCGCCGTGGCTCCAACCCGCCGCGCCCGCCTCGAAGCCCTCCTCGAAGACCGCCACAGGGACGGTCCCCAATCCACAGTCGCCCGGCAGCGCCTCGGTAGAGAAGCTGCGGACCTCAGAGTACGGGCTGCTGCCGCACGGGCTGTCGGCGCGAACGCGCCAGAAGTGTCGGGTGCTGCTCCCCAGGTCGCCGGCCAGCGTGAAGGAGGTGCCGGACAGCCCGGTCTCGCTGAGGACGAGGACCGCGAAGGCTGCGTCCGGCGCCACCTCGAGGGTAAAGGTCGAGGGTTGCGCGCCGGCGCTCCAGGAGAACGTCGGTCTCAGTTGCACCCCGCTCTGGCCGTTGGCCGGGGAGAGCGGCTCGGGGGCCTCGGGGACCTGGTCGGCGACGGTGAGCTCCACGACGGCGCGATGCTCGATGACGCTCGGGGAGGACACGCCGACGACCTCGAAGACGTGCACGCCCGGGGCTACGGCGCCGGTACCGGCGACGGTCAGGGTGCTCACCCCCGGCGGCGTCACCGGGTTCGTCGAGAAGCTCGCCCCGGCCCCGGCCGGCAGCGCGTCGGTCGACAGGGTCACCGGCTCGTCGAAGCCCTGCAGCTGACCGATCGAGATCGCCACGTCGACGTCGGCCGGGGCGCACACCGAAGTTGCCGCCGGCGTCACCTTCAGGGTGAAGTTGAGGGGGTAGGCCAGGGCCGCCACGGCGTCGATCCGGCCCCAGCCGTAGACGTTGTTCGGCACCTGGCCGGGCAGGTCGCCGCCGCAGCCCTGGGTGGTCGTCCGGGGCACCGCCGTCTGCTCGATGATGCCCTCGATCAGGTCGACGTCGCCGGCCAGCCCGGGATTGGCCGACAGCAGCAGGGCGACCAGCCCCGCGACGTGGGGGCCGGCCATGCTGGTGCCCGACCAGCCGCCCTGGTAGCCGCCGTCGCGGGTCGAGGAACGGATGCTGTCCCCCGGCGCCGAGATGTCCGGCTTGAGCCGGTTGCTGCCGTCGACGGTCACCGGGCCGCGGCTCGAGAAGGAGGCGATGGTGTCGTTCGAGCTGGTCGCCCCGACGGAGAATGACTCGTCGTAGATCGCCGCCGGGTCGGCCACGGTGCTGCAGCTCGAACCGTCGTTGCCCGCCGAGTGGACGGTGACGATGCCCGCCGCGCGCACGTTCTGCACCACCGTCAGGAGCACGTTGGGGTCGGTGCAGCCTTCAGAGGGTGGGCAGCCCCAGGAGTTGTTGATCACGTCCGGCGCCTTCGAGGGGTCCGGGTTCTGGCCGGCGAGATCGGTGGGCGCGACGAACCACTGGTAGCACTCGGCGTAGGTCGCCGGAGTGCCGACGCCGACGTCCATGTTGCGGCAACCGATCCACTTCGCCCCCGGGGCCATGCCGATCTGGTTGCTGCCGCCGTCGTCGCCGACAATGTCCGGCGCCTCCAACTTTATAACATCAGCACCCGCTGGCCTGAACCGGCAGCCGTACCGATGCACGGTCTC
>CAZKKP010000059.1:9838-11697 GCA_964553295.1 uncultured Thermoanaerobaculia bacterium
TGCTGCCGCCGTCGTCGCCCACGATGGTGCCCATGGTATGGGTGCCGTGGCCCTGGTCGTCGCACGGCACCGGCGAGTCGGCGCCGCAAACCCCGCCGCCGGAGTGGATGGCGTCGTGCCAGCTGTAGTCGTGGACCCCGGCGGGCCCGCCGCGGTACTGGTCGACCAGTGCCGGGTGGTTCCACTGGTAGCCGGTGTCCTGGCCGGCGACGACGACGCCCTCGCCGGTGATCCCCTGGGCCCAGACCTGCGGCGCCCCGACCAGGGAGATGTTCCACTCGACGGCCTCGGCGCCCTCCGGGTCCTGCTCGTCGGGCCCGAGGATCGGCGGCGCCTGGCGCACCGCCGGGTTGGCCGAGACCCGGGCGACGTCCGGCCGCTCGGCCATCGCCTGCACCACGTCGAGGCCGCCGCGGACCCAGATCATGTTGGTGATCCAGTAGGGGCGGTGGGCCACCCCGAGGCGGCCGAGCTCGGCGAGCAGCGGGCCCTGGCTGCGGCGGGCGGTGGCGGTCAGGGCCTCGAAGACCCTCCGGCCGCGCTCGGCCTTGGTCAGGCCCGCCGGCGCCGGCTCGAGCCGGGCCTGCTCCGCCAGAACCACCAGGAACTCGGCGCCCTCGGGCGCGCGGCCGGCGTCGAACACCCATGGGTCGACCTTGGTTCGCCAGTCGGCGGAGGCGGCCGAGAGCGCGACCAGGATGACGATCACCGAGCTGACGAGCGCGCGAACCAGGTTCATGGATCCTCCGGGGCGCGGCCGCGGCGCGACCGCCTTCGGCCATAGTATGGTGCGGCGATGCGCCAAGGTCCATCGATCGACGACGCCCGCGCCGTCCTGGAGCGCTGTTGGGGCTACTCGAGCTTCCTCCCCCACCAGGAGCGGGCGGTCCAGGCGGTGCTCGGCGGCCGCGACAGCCTCGTGGTACTGCCCACCGGGGGCGGCAAGTCGATCTGCTTCCAGGCGCCGGCGCTGGTCCTGGACCGGCTGGCGGTGGTTGTGTCGCCGCTGATCTCGTTGATGAAGGACCAGGTGGACGGCCTGCGCACGCTGGGCGTGGCGGCCGACTGCTACCACTCGGCGATGACTCCCGGAGAGCGTCGCGCGGCCCTCGCGCGACTCCGAGAGGGCCGATCGCGGCTGCTCTACGTCTCCCCGGAACGTCTCGTCGGCGACGGCGGCGCGTCCTTCCTCGAGCTCGTCCGCGATGCCGCCCCGAGCTACGTCGCGATCGACGAGGCCCACTGCATCAGCCACTGGGGGCACGACTTCCGCCCCGAGTACCGGCTCCTGGGAGGGCTCCGGGAGCTGCTGCCCGGGATCTCGGTGCACGCCTTCACCGCCACCGCCACCGAGCAGGTGCGGGCGGACATCGCCGAGCAGCTGCGGCTGGTCGAGCCGGAGATCGTGGTCGGCGCCTTCGACCGGCCGAACCTGGTCTACCGCGTGCTCCGCCGTGACGGTCTGGACGCGCAGGTCGAGCGCGTCCTCGCCCGCCACCCCGGCGAGGCCGGAATCGTCTACTGCATCAGCCGCCGCGAGGTCGAGGAGACGGCCGCCCGCCTTGCCGGCCGCGGCCACCGCGCCGTCCCCTACCACGCCGGCCTCGACGACGACCTGCGCCGCCGCCACCAGGACATGTTCTCCGCCGAGCAGGTGGACGTCGTCGTCGCGACCGTCGCCTTCGGCATGGGCATCGACCGCTCCGACGTCCGCTTCGTCGTCCACGCCGGCGCGCCGCGGTCCCTCGAGCACTACCAGCAGGAGGCCGGCCGGGCCGGCCGCGACGGGCTCGAGGCGGAGTGCGTGCTGATCTGGTCCGGCGCCGACCTCGCGCTGTGGCAGCGGATCCTCGAGGGCG
>CAZKKP010000059.1:11707-13768 GCA_964553295.1 uncultured Thermoanaerobaculia bacterium
GGGCGGCGGCCAGCTCACCCCGGCCGCCAGCCGCCAGCTCGCGGACATCGCGCGCTACGCCTCCCGGGTGCGCTGCCGCCACCGCTCCCTGGTCGAGCACTTCGGCCAGACCCTGGCGGCCGCCGCCTGCGGCGCCTGCGACGTCTGCCTCGGCGAGCTCGAGCCGGTCGCCGAGGCCACGGTGCTCGCCCAGAAGATCCTGTCGTGCGTCGTCCGGGTGCGCCAGTCCCGGGGCGCCGGCTGGGTCGTCGAGGTCCTGCGCGGCCGGAGCAACGAGCGCATCACGGCCGCCGGCCACGACCGCCTGAGCACCTTCGGGCTGCTCGCCGAGACCCCCGCTGCGGAGCTGCGCGGCCACGTCGAGCAGCTCGTCGACCGCGGCCTGCTCAACCGCTCCGCCGGCGAGTACCCGGTGCTCTCGGTCACCGAGGCCGGCTGGCAGGTGCTGCGTGGCGACGCCGAGGTCGAGCTCGTCCGCCAGCGGCGACCCCAGCGCAAGAAGGGCCCTTCCACCCGCGCCGGGGTCGAGTCGTGGCAGGGCGTCGACGAGGTCCTGTTCGAGAAGCTCCGGGAGCTGCGCCGGTCCATCGACGCTGAGCGCGGCGTGCCGCCGTACCTGGTGTTCCACGACCGCACCCTGCGCGAGATCGCCCGCCTCAAGCCGGCCACCACGGGCCAGCTCCGGGCGATCTCCGGCATCGGCGAGCGCAAGGTCGTCGACCTCGGGGATGCGGTGCTCCGGACGGTCCGGGAGCACGCCGCCGGAGGATGAAGACCCGCCCCGCCACTCGATGCCGGGGCGGCACCGCGGCCTGACCTGGCCCAGCCCGTTGCGCTGACCGCCGCCGGCGGGACCTCCCCCTGCCGGGCCCGGCGCCGGCCGCCGAGCCCGGTTCCTCGCGCCCCGCCGGCCGAGGCCTACAGGGTGTTGCCCACCGCGGCGCTCCAGCCGCCGGTGTCGCCGCTCTCGAAGCCGTCGGCGAACAACGCCGGCTCCGCCGCCTCCACCGTCCGGCAGATCTCCAGGGACCACGAGTTGAGGCTGCCGCCGTCCTGGTTGGCGTTGTCCCGGACGGTCAGGGTCCAGGTCCCCGAAAGCTCCTCGCCGTCGAAGGCGGCGAGGGGGTTGCTCGGGCGGTAGGTGCCGCCACCCACCGGCGGGCACGGCCAGGCGCCCGGCGGCGCCTCGTCGTCGAGGTTGAGGTCGATGTCGTCGGCGCTGCTGCAGCTCCGGTCCATGATCCGGACGGTGGTCCCCTGCGGGCTGGTCAGGGAGAGGTCGAGGTCGCCCACCCAGGTGTGGCTGACATCCAGGTCGAGGACGTTGACGTCGATGATCGCACCCGAGCCGGCGATCGCGAGGGTCGAGTAGACGGTGGGCGTGCCGCTCGAGGGGATGGCGACCGGGACGTCGCTGCTCGGGAAGACGCCGCAGCCGATGTTGGCGGTCTCGAAGGACCACGCGGCCGAGGCGGGGCCGGAGGCGCAGACGTTCTCGGCCGACACCCGCCAGTGGTAGGTGGTCTGCGGGTCCAGGAACAGCGCCACCTGGTGGCTGGTGCCGACCACCGTCGCCGAGTAGTCGGGGCTGGCGAAGGCCGGGTCGTCGTCGACCTCGAGCAGGTAGCTCGCGGCCCCCGCGACCGCGCTCCAGGCAAGGGTCGGCGCCGGCAACACCCCGGTGGCGCCGTCGGCAGGCTCGGTCAAAGCCGGACCGGCCAGGGAGTTCGGGTACACGTCCAGCAGCACGCCGCTGCTCTCGACATTGGGCACGGCCGCCGAGTCCGTGCCGGTGATCGTGATCGGGTGGCTGCCCACCGCTCCGGCGCCGATCGACGACACGGTCAGGGTCACGCTCTCGGGCAGCGGACCGGTCACCGGGTTGGCCGAGAAGCTGACCGAGCTGCCGGCCGGCTGGCCGGTCGCCGACAGGGTGACGGGCGGGGTGAAGGCGTCGTTGACGTCGAGGGTGAGCTGCGCGTCCTGCCCGACGCACACCTCGACGGTGTCCGGGTTCGGGAAGAGGAAGTCGCAGAAGGGCGGAATGTCGAAGGCCGCGAC
>CAZKKP010000060.1:0-8474 GCA_964553295.1 uncultured Thermoanaerobaculia bacterium
GGCCCGATGGACGAAGGATGACCCGCGGCAGACCGGCCCGCTCGACGGCGAGCCCAAAAAGCCGCCACCGGACCTCGAGGCCCAGCGGCTCGGAGGTTCGCACCGGCCCGCGCTTCATGGCCGCGGCGATCTCCAGGCCGCGCAGCAGACGCTTGCGACTCGAGCGGTCGGTCCGCGCCGCCAGCTCCGGCCCTTCCCGCTCGAGCCGCCGGACGAGCTCGTCATGCTCGAGGTGAGCCAGCCGACAGCGCAGCTCTGTGTCCTCTGGCACGTCGGCGAGCCGGAAGCCGCGGACCACCGCCTCGACGTACAGGCCGCTGCCGCCCACCAGCAGCAGCGGTACCTTGCCGCCGGCAAATCTCGCGTCCGCCGCCAGCCGGCGGAGCGCCGCGTGGCAGTCGCGCTGGTAGTCGAACAGGGTGTAGACCTGGCGCGGGTCGGCGACGTCGACCAGGTGATAGCGCACCGGCGGCGCCACCCGGGCGTACTCCTCGAGGTCCTTGCCGGTGCCGAGGTCGAGACCGCGGTACACCTGTCGGGAGTCCGCCGACACGATCTCGGCGCCGAGCCGATGGGCGACCTCGACGGCGAGCCGGGTCTTGCCGGAGGCGGTCGGGCCGACGATCGCCAGGACGCGCAGCGTCATCCCTCGAAACGCTCGCGGAAACGAGCCTCCAGCGCAAAGACCTCACCGCGGCTGGCGGCGACGAAGGCGACCGCGAGCCGCGCCGGGGGGCGCCCGCCGGCCGACAACGGCGAGGCGAGCAGGGCGCCGACACCCTTGCCCGGGTCCAGCATGTCGTCGCCGAGGGCGGCGCAGGCGGCGGCGGTGGAGGCCGGCAGCGCGGCGAGCCGGCGCCGGGAGAACAGCCGCCAGTACAGGACCCGGCCGGGGAACCACCGGCGCCACAGCCGGGCGGCCGGCTCCGAGGCGTGGCGGCGGGCGTTGAGGTCGACCAGGGGTCGCAGCCGCGGCCGGCCGTCGCGGTCGACCCAGACGAAGGCGTCGATCGCGACCGGCCCGAAGTAACCGGCATCGGCGAGGCGCGCCGCCGTCAGCTCGACGGCGGTGTCGAGCTCCTCCCTGAAGGCCGCCACGGCCTGCCCGACCGGGTCGTACAGGGCGCCGACGAAGGCGCCCGCGGCGGTGTTGACGACCTCGTGTACCGCCACTCCGAGCGGCCCTCGCCCCGGCGCCACCTCGGCCACCGCACACAGGTCGAGGAGCCGTGGCCGCCAGCGCTCGACGATGACGGCCTCGTCCTCGACCAGCGTCCGCTCGAGCCAGGCGAGATCGGCGGGTCCGAGCCGGGCGCCGGGCAAACGCCGGTTGCCGAGGCCGGCGTTGCCGTGCTCGGCCTTGACGACGACATCCTCGCCCGCCGCCTGGGTGAGCAGCGTTTGGACGCCGTCCGGCGAGCCCGACCAGCCGACGACGTCGCCGCCCCTGGGGAGCTCTCTCTCGATCTCGGCGGCGAAACGGCGGCCGTTGACCCGGCGCACGACCTCCAGGGGCGGGTGCGGCGGCGCCGCCCGGTAGCGGGCGGCGAGCTCGGCCGCCTCCTGGTTCCAACCGAAGGGCGCCGGATGGGCGGTGGCGCGCACCGCCGGCGCCAGGGTGACCCGGGGTGACGGCATCCCGAGCTGCACGAGGAGCTCGCCGTGCTCGGGGGTCGGCGCCTCCTCCAGCCGCACCGAGTCTCCCTCCTCGAGGCCGACCAGCCACATGAGGCCCACCTCGCGCACCCGTGTCAGCCGACGCCGCCGTGGCTCCCGTTGCCGGACGCGCCGCAGGCTGAGGTCGAAGTCGGCATTGACCATGTACTCGACCGCCATCGCAACGAGCCTACACCGATCGGGCCTCCTCCGGCGGCGCCGGGTACAATCTCAGGTGCGACACGAAGGGAGGCGAGATGGCGAAGAAGGTCGGTGTGGTGCTGTCCGGATGCGGCGTTTACGACGGTACCGAGATCCACGAGGCGGTGATCACGATGCTCGCGCTCGACCGGCACGGCGCCGAGATGGTGCTGTGCGCCCCCGACCGCGACCAGCTGCACGTCGTCAACCACCTGACGGGGAAGGTCGCCGACGGTGAGCGGCGGAACGTCCTCGTCGAGTCGGCGAGGATCGCCCGCGGCGCCGTCCGCGACGTCGCCCAGGTCTCGGCGGACGAGCTCGACGCGCTCATCCTACCGGGCGGCTTCGGCGCCGCCAAGAACCTGTGCGACTTCGCAGTCAAGGGACCAGACTGCGAGGTGGACCCCGGGGTGGCGCGGCTGGTGCGCGAGGTGCACGGCCAGGGCAAGCCGGTAGGGGCGGTCTGCATCGCGCCGGCGCTGCTCGCCAAGGTGCTCGGCGACGAAGGTCCCGAGCTCACTATCGGCACGGATCCCGGAACTGCCGGCGCCCTGGAGAAGCTCGGCGCCCGGCACGTCGCCTGCTCGGTCGCCGAGGCGGTCGTCGACCGCGAGCGCAAGCTGGTCACCTCGCCGGCCTACATGCTCGCCGGCCGCATCTCCGAGGCCGCCGACGGCATCGAGAAGACCGTCGCCGAGCTGCTGAAGATGGCCTGAACGAGGCCTTTCGGCCCTCGACGAACGCCGTCACCCGGCCCAGGTTGACCGTCACGAGGTCATATCCTGGCCCGGCTCGTCCAGGGCCTTCCCGAGCAGGCCCGCGAGCAGCGCGTGGAAGCGCTTCGGGTCGTGCAGCTCCGAGCCCTCGGCGAGCAGGGCGAAGCCGAGCAGCAGGTGGGCGCCGTCGGCGATCGCGGGGTCGTCGGGGCTCGCGGCGACCCTCTCCCGCAGCCGGCCCACGAGCGGGTGCCGGGGGTTGAGCTCGAGGATCCGGCGAACCGCCGGGACCCCCTGGCCGCTCTCCTGCAGGAGGCGGATCAGCGTCGGGCTGAGATCGTGCTCGCCCGCGACCAGGCAGGAGGGCGACCCGGTCAGGCGCGACGACAGCCGGACCTCCCGCACCTGCTCTCCGAGAAGCTCCGCGAGCCTCGCGAGCAGCGGCTCCAGCTCCTTCTTCCGAGCCTCGCGCTCCGTCTTCGCAGCCTCCCGCTCGGCCTCGCCTCCCAGCTCGAGGTCGCCGCGAGCGGCCGACTTGAGAGGCTTGCCCTGGTACTCGGTCAGTCGCTCCACGACCAGCTCGTCGACCGGATCGGTGAGGAACAGCACCTCGTAGCCGGCCTCGCGCACCGCCTCGAGGTGGGGCGAGCTCTCGAGGGCGGAGCGGCTGGACCCGGTCAGGTAGTAGACGGCCTCCTGGCCCGCGGCCATCCGCCCGACGTAGTCGGCCAGCGAGACCAGCGCGTCGGGCTCGGCCGAGGTCCCGAACAGGACCATCTCGTCGAGGCGGGCGCGGTGCTCGTCCCCCGCCAGGTAGGCCTCCTTGAGCACCCGGCCGAAAGCCCTCCAGAAGGTGCGGTAGTCCTCGGCCGAGGAGGCGCGCATCTCGTCGAGGGCCTTGAGCACGCGGCCGGCGATCCACCTGCGGATCTGCACCAGGTGGCGGTCCTGCTGGAGCATCTCGCGGGACACGTTGAGCGGCAGGTCGGCGGCGTCGACCACTCCGCGGACGAAGCGAAGCCAGGGCTCCAGCAGCTCGGGGCACCGCTCCATGATCATCACCTGCTTGGCATAAAGCTGCAGCCCGAACTCGAGCGCCGCGCCGCCGAGCATGTCCAGCGGCGGCCGCTCGGGGATGTACAGCAGCGCCGAGTACTCGGTCCGTCCCTCGGCCTTCAGCTGCAGCGTCTTGAGCGGCTTGCCCCAGTCGTGGGAGACGTGGTGGTAGAACTCCGCGTGCTCCTCGTCGGACACCTCCGAGGCCGGCCGGGTCCAGATCGGCTTCATGGCGTTGAGCGTCCGGTCCTCGGTCACCGTCCGCGGCTCGGCGCCCTCCTGCAGAGTGCCGTCGTCGTTGCGCTCGTACTCGGTGCGCTCCATCCTGGCGATGACCGGGTAGGTGATGAAGTCCGAGTAGCGCTTGACGATCCGCTGCAGCACGAAGGGGTCGGCGAAGTCGTGCAGCCCGGCCTCCTCGTCGACCGGCTTCAGGTGGAGCGTGATCGAGGTGCCGCAGCGGTCGCGCACCGTGTCCGAGACCGTGTACTCGCCGTCGCCGGTCGACTCCCAGCGGGTGGCGGTCGCCTCGCCCGGCCGGCGGGTGACCAGCTCGATCCGGTCGGCGACCATGAACGCCGAGTAGAAGCCGACGCCGAACTGGCCGATCAGCCGTGACAGCGCCTCGCCGTTGCCCGCCGCCGCGGCCTCGTGCAGCACCTCGCGGGTGCCGGAGCGGGCGATGGTGCCGATGTTGTCGACCACCTCCTGCCGGCTCATGCCGATGCCGGTGTCGTGCACGGTGAGGGTGCGGCGCGCCCGGTCGGTCTCCAGCCGGATCTCGAAGGGGTGGCCGTCCGGCGCCAGCCCTGGCGAACGCAGGACCTCGAAGCGCAACCGGTCGAGCGCGTCCGACGCGTTGGAGATCAGCTCGCGCAGGAAGATGTCCTTGGTGGTGTAGAGCGAGTGGACGACCAGGTGGAGAACCTGCGAGGTCTCCGCCTGGAAGCGATGGGTTTCGGTGCCTGGCATGACGTCCTCCAGCTTCGTGGTCTGTCGTGGCCCGGTCGAGCCGCCGGGCCGCTGCTCACCAGTACCTCTCGACGAACACCTCGCCGGGCTCGCTCCGGGAGTGCTCCCGGTAGCCCTCCGCGGCGAGGATCGCGAGCATGTCGTCGACCATCGCGGGGTTGCCGCAGAGGAACACCGAGGTCGTCGCCGGCGTCGGCGGGAAGCCCCATGCCTCGGCGAGCGCGCCCTCATGCCACAGGTCCTGGACGTGGCCGGTGCGCCCGGTCCAGCCGGTCGGCTCCGCCTCTGGGCGGCTGATCACGGGCACGTAGTCGAAGTTGTCGGACAGGCGGGCGAGCGTCTCCAGCTCGCCGTGGTAGCCGAGGTCCGCCGCGTGGCGGGCCCCGAGGAGCACCGCGAAACGGCGGTTGCGCCAACCCGGCGGCCCGGAGCGGAGCATGCTCATGTAGGGCGCCAGGCCGGTGCCGGTGGCCACCATGACGACGTGGCGATCCTCGGGGGCCTGGTCGAGGGTGAAGGTGCCGGTGATCCTCGGCCCGAGCCAGATCCGGTCGCCGGGAGCGAGCGCGAACAGCCGCGGGCTCAGCGAGCCGGAGCGCACCAGGGTGATGAAGAACTCGAGGTACCTCGAGCCCCGGGACGACGAGGCGATCGAGTAGGCGCGACGGATCAGCCGCCCGGGACGGACGTCGCTGCCGTTCTCACCGTCCGCGGTCGGGCAGCGCGCCGCCTCCGCCTGCAGCCCGAGCACCGCGAACTGGCCCGGCTCGAAGTCGGGCAGTGCCCAACCCTCAGGCGCCACGCGCAGCACCAGCAGCCCGGGGGCCACCTCGACCCGGTGCTCGACGATCGCATTGAGCGCCTGACCTGCCATCCTCTGCTTCCCGTCGGTCCGCCGACCCTCCGGCCGAGCGAGCGTCCGGAATTGTACCCGCCCCGTGCAAACGAGTCGGTCCGGCGACCCATTCCCCGCCCGACCCGAGGCCGGAGCAGGGCACGGGCTCGGGATCAAGGTCGAGGTGAGGCGGCGGGCGGCTCCACTGCCCCGGCCAATACCCTCACCGACCTGCCCACCGTCTTCAAGTCCTGGCCGCAGCTGGCAGCGGCTGCAGCGGTGCTCGCCGTCACCCAGGCGGTGTACGTGCTGCTCGGCTTCGGCGCCGGCCTGATTGCGGTCGGCGGCCTCGCCCGCCTGCTTCGCGAGGTTCGCGACGCGGTGGTGGTGCTGCTCGGTGGCGCCCCCGGCCACCGCCTCCATGTCCGGCTGTCGAAGCCCGCCTTCCAGCGCCTGGTATGCCTCGGGGTGTTCGCCATCGGCGCTCTGCTCCTGGCCTGCTGACCCGTCCCGCGGGGTCACCGCCGGGGATAGCCGGTGAGGTCGCGGATGCGCTCGTACAGCGGCTTCAGACGCCGGTACATCTTGCGGTAAACCTCGCGGTACAGTCCGTCGTAGAGCTGCTGGCGCTCCCGGTCGGGCTCGAAGACGCGCCCGACCCGGGTCATGGTCGCCACTGCGGTCGCGAAGTCCGGGTGCAGCCCGACGCCGACCGCGGCGTCGATCGCCGCCCCCAGCCCCGAGGCCTCGGAGTACCTCGGCCGAGCAGCCGGCAGGCCGAAGACGTCGGCGGTGATCTGCATCGCGGCGTCGCTCCGTGAGCCGCCTCCGGCGACCCGGATCTCGGTCAGGGCCACCCCCGAGCGTTTCTGGCAACGCTCCGCCCCCTCACGCAGCCCGTAGGCAAGACCCTCGAGGATGGCCCGGTAGAGGTGGGCCCGGGTGTGCACGTCGCCGAAACCGATCACCGCCCCCTTGGCCTCGGGTCCGGGGACCTTGACGCCAGGCGACCAGTAGGGCTGCAGCACCAGCCCCATCGCGCCCGGCGGCACCGCCGCGACGAGCTCGTCGAAGAGGTCCTCGGGCTCGACGCCGCGCTCGGCGGCCAGGCGCTGCTCGCGCAGCCCGAACTCGCGCTTGAACCACGACACCATCCAATAGCCGCGGAAGATCTGCACCTCCATGGTGTAGGCCCCGGGCACCGCCGCCGGGTACGGCGGGATGAACCGCACCGGCTCGACGTACCGCCGATGGGTGGTGTTGAAGGTGGCCGTGGTGCCGAAGCTGAGGCAGCCGACGTCGGGCTCGAGAGCGCCCGAGCCGATGACTTCGCAGGCCTTGTCGGCCGCCGCCGCGACCACCAGCAGGCCGGCGGGAAGGCCGGTGGCGACCGCGGCTGACGCCGTGACCTCTCCCAGCACCCCCCCCGGCGGCACCAGCTCGGGCAACATGTCGCGGGTGACGGCAAGGGCGCGCCACTTCCAGTCGCGCGGCCCCGCCCAGCGCAGCCTGCGGTAGTCGAAGGGCAGGTAGCCCACCTGGCAGCCCACCGAGTCGACGAAGCGGCCGACCAGGCGATGGGTCAGGAAGCCGGAGAGCAGCAGCCAACGCTTCGTCCGCCGCCAGATCTCGGGCTCGTGCCGGGCGATCCAGTTGGCCTCGGCCTCGGCCTGAAAGTAGGCCACCGTCTCGCTCATGCCGATCGCCCGGAACGCCAGACCCCAGGCGCCGCCGACCGGCGGCACGCCCTCCGTGCGCCGCTGGTCGAGCCAGACGATCGCCGGTCGCAACGGCCGGCCGTCGCCGTCGACCGCGACCATGGTCGCCCGCTGGCAGGTCAGGGCGACCGCGGCCACCGCATCCCTGGGCACCGGCGAGTCGTGCCACAGGCTGCGGCAGGCCTCACACAGCATCCGCCAGTAGTACTCCGGGTCCTGCTCCGCCCAGCCCGGGCGCGATGAGACATAGGGTTCGAGCTCGACCCGCGACCTCGCCACCAGCTCGCCCTCGGCGTCGAACAGCAGCGCCCGCACGCTCTGAGTGCCCGAGTCGATCGCCAGCACGTGGTCCGCGGACCGGGAGTGCATGAACCCTTGTACCTCACAACCCGGCCCGCTGTCAGGTGGGGCCCGCGATCACCTCGAGCTGGCCATGGTGCTGCCATAATCCGACGGGAGTCTGGGTTGCACGAGGGATGACGATGCACCGCACTTCCCGGGTCCGATGGCTGGTGGTCGCGCTGTGGACGGTGTCGATCTTCGTCGCCATTCCGTTCATGCGGGCCCTCCAGACGGCGTTCACCCGCCACTTCCCGCGGGAGTGGATCGGTTACGGGGTGATCATGGCAGCCGCCCTGGCAGCGATGCTGGCGGCGATCGCCCTCGCCCGAGCCCGGCGAGCCGACCCGCTGTCCCTGGTCGTCGTCGCCGGCTGCGGGCTCGGCTTCGTCGCCTGGACGGCGGCGCTCTGGGGAGAGCCGGTCGAGGCCGTCCACTTCGTCCAGTACGGCACCCTCGGCGCCCTGCTGGTCTGGGCCCTGCGGCCGGCGATGCCCGATGTCGGCGTGCACCTGGTCGCCACGATCGCCGCGGCCACCGTCGGGGTCGCCGACGAGTTCGTCCAGTGGCTCACACCCCGACGGTACTGGGATCTCCGGGACGTCGTCATCAACGCCGGCGCCGCGGCCCTGGTGCAGCCTGCAGCCTGGCGCCTCGCGCCCCCTGCGGTCCCCGGCCTGGGTAGGCGCTCGGCCCGCTGGACGTGCCGCCTGGCGGCGGCGTTGGCGCTGCTGCTCGCCGTGTCCGTGTCGATGACACCCCAGCGGCTGGAGCGGCTTGCCAACCTGCTGCCGTCCCTCGAGTACCTCACCCGAATCGACCATCCGCTGGCGGAGTACGGCCACCGCCACGTCGTCCCCGGCCTCGGCGTCTTCAAGTCGCGCTTCACCCTCGCCGAGCTCGAGGCCCTCGACCGGACGCGCGCCGACGAGGTCGCACGGATCCTCGACCGCTATCCGGCGGGCCATTACCAGGCCTTCC
>CAZKKP010000060.1:8484-13502 GCA_964553295.1 uncultured Thermoanaerobaculia bacterium
TCGTCTACGAGGTCCGGGTGCACCTGTTCTCGCGCGACGCCAACCTCGCCGAGGCTCTGCAGCTGCCCGAGGGCACGCCCGAGCGACGGCGGAAGATGACCGTCGCCGAGCGCGAGCACCGGCTGCTGGAGTCGTTCTTCGGCCGCACGGTCGCCGCCTCGCGGCTGGCGACGCCGCCCGAGGTCGCCGCCCTCCTGGCGGCCGAGGCCGATCCCGGGATGGAGTTCGTCAGCCGTGCCGGCAGCCACCTCGTGACCGCGCTGCCGGAGACCGGCCTCCGGCTCGGCCTGCTCGGGATCGCCGGCGCACTGCTCATCACCGATCGCCGGCTCGGTCGGAGGCAACCGCCATGAGCCTTCGCAACCGCCGGGAGGTGCTGCAGGGTCTCGGTCTGAGCGGCGCCGCCGTCGCCTGCGGCCTGCCAGCCGAGGCCTGGTGGCCGGCCGCGGGCGCCCGCGGCTCGACCCTGCGCCTCGCCTTCTTCACCGACGTCCACACCCGGGTCGAGTGGGACACCCCGGCGGCCCTCGAGCTGGCGACGACGGCGGTCAACCGCTGCCGACCCGAGCTGGTGATCGCCGGCGGCGACCTCATCACCGACGGCTTCCAGTCCTCTCGGCAAGCGGTGGCCCACCGCTGGGACGCTTACCTCGAGATGCACCGCGGGCTGAGCGCGCCGGTCGAGGCGGTGCTCGGCAACCACGACCTGGTCGCCGCCATCCCCGAGGACGGCAGCCCGCCCGCCGCCGACCCACGCGCCGAGTTTCGGCGCCGCCTCGGCCTCGAGCGGACCTGGCGGTCGCTCGACGTCGGCGGCTACCGGCTGATGCTCCTCGACTCGGTCGAGGTCACCGGCGGCGAGCTCAAGTACGAGGGCCGGATCTCGGCCGAGCAGCTGCGCTGGATCCGCTCGGAGCTGACCCGCCTCGACGAGGCGACGCCGATCGTGCTGGTCAGCCACATGCCACTGGCGACCGCCTTCTACCAGCGCACCGAGGGCGCCACCGCCGCCGCGCCGGCCAACCGGGTCGTGGTCAACAGCCGCGAGGTGCTCGAGCTGTTCGCACAGCACAACCTGCTGCTGGTGCTGCAGGGACACCTGCACGTCGACGAGCTGCTGCGCTTCCAGCGCACCACCTTCGTCACTGGCGGCGCCATCTCGGGCAAGTGGTGGCGGGGCAGCTGGCACGGCACCGGCGAGGGCTTCGGAGTGGTCACGCTGCGCCCGGACCGGGTCCAGTGGAGCTACCAGGGCTACGGCTGGACGGCCCGCCGGCCCTGACGGCGGCACGCACCCTGGACAGGGACAGCGAGGGGCTGCCCAGGGCGCCCCGAGTAGACCGCGAGGCTCAGCTTTCGGCGGTGGCCTCTCCGGGTGAGCCGCTGACGCCCTGGTCGGCGAGCAGGGGACGGAAGAGGTCGAGCCCCGGGTCGAACTGGGCGAGGAACTCGAGGCTGAGCAGCCGGTAGGTGACCCACACCGGCAGGAGCAGCACGGTGCCGACGTAGGGCAGGGCGACGATGCAGCACGACAGCAGGCAGACCACGACGAACAGGCCACCGAACAGGATCGCCAGGCCGATCACCATCAGCAGGTAGAGCAGGAAGTGGCCGGGATAGCTTCGCAGCCAGGGCAGGAAGGCCCGCCAGGCCTCGGTGGTGGTGATCCGGTAGCGGTGCATCAGCGGCACCACGAAGGCGTCGAGCAGGAACGACACCACGCCGGCGACGACCGCGATGGCGAACAGCAGCACGCCGCCGAAGAGCATGCTCGCGAACGACAGGGCGCCGAACACGTCCTCGAACCCGCCGAACAGGGCCGGGCCGGCGACCAGCACCGCCACCGACAGCACCGCCACCAGGCAGACCACGGCGAAGCCGAGGCGCCACAGGAAGAGCGAGTCGCCGAGGCGGCCGAGGCGACGCCAGGGCTCGACGATGGCCGCCCGCCCGGTCACCACCTGGTCGACGAACACCAGCTTGGCCCGGGACGAGACCCAGAGCACGAGGAGCACCACGACCGTCAGCACCATCACCGCCAGCAGCACCAGGGGCAGCACCCAGACGATGCCGGCAAGCTCGTCCCGCAGGGCGCCGACGCCCGCCGAAGGCCCGCGCGCGATGTCGTCGAGGTTGAACCGACCGGGACCGGCGCCCATCCCACCGGCGAGGCCGGAGAGCCAGGCGGCGAAGCCGATCACCAGCCAGCGCACCGGGTCGAAGGGCCGCAGCAGCAGCCCCTTCATCCGCTCGACGGAACGGTCCAGGGGTTCGAGATAGGCAATCGACATCGGTCCTCCCGAGCGTGTTGACGATTCTACCCGCCGCGCTCGCATCCAGAGGAACGGACCGGGCGCCGGAATTGTTCGCACGGGCGGCTCGGCGACACGCCGCCTCCCACTGCCGAAGACGCCCGGCCGGCCGACCCTCAGCCCTCCTGGTCGCAGACCGCCAGCGCCAGGACCTCCGCCGGGTGGAGGGCGCGACGACCGGTGAGGTGCTCGGCCTGGTGTCGGCAGCTGGCGCCGGCGGCGACCAGCAGGGCGTCAGGGGGGAGCGCCTCGACCGCCGCGGCGAGGGGCGCGCCGACCGCCCGGGAGAGTTCGTCCTTCGCCCTGAGCATGCCGAAGACGCCGGCCATGCCGCAGCAGGCGGCGCCCAACACCGTCACCTCGGCGCCCGGCAGCCGGGCGAGCAGCCGACGGGCCGCCTCCGGTCCCGCCAGGGCCTCGGCGTGGCAGTGGCTGTGGATCGCGACCAGCGGCGCCACCGGGGCCAGGCGCAGGGCCTCGGGCTCGGCGGTGAGCACCGCGCCGACGAGGTCCTCGAAGAGGACCGCCCTGCCGGCGACCTCGTCGGCGCCCTCGAGCTCGAGCTGGCGGTACTCGTCCCGGAACATCGACCAGCAGGAAGGCTCGAGGAAGACGACCGGCTCGCGACGGCCCGCGAGGAGAGCGAGGTTGTGCTCGCCGGCCGCCCGGACTCGGTCGAGGAGGCCACGGCTGGCGGCCGGCCGGCCGCAGCACGCCCGCCCTTTTACGAGCCCGACCTCGAAGCCGAGCCTCTCGAGCACCACCACCGCGGCGCGACCGATCCCGGCCTCGTGGTAGCGCACCCAGGTGTCGTCCCAGAGCAGGACGCGACCACGGGGCCGAGGGCTCGCCCTGTCGGGTCGGCCGACGAACCAGCGGTCGAAGCGCGGCCGGCAGTACGGCGGCAGCGGCCGGTCGGCGTTCAGGCCGAGGAGCGCCTCGAGCAGCCGGCGCAGCGGTCGCGCGGCGAGCAGCCGGTTGCTCAGCGGGGCCGTCGCCGAGCCGAGGCGGCCGAGCAGGTCGGCGCTCGCCACCACCCGGTCGAGCAGGCCCGGTGCGGCGAGCCGGTGGCGCGCCCAGAGCAGGTCCGCCTTGAGCAGGGTGAGGTCGACGTTGGACGGGCACTCGGTCTTGCAGGCCTTGCACGACAGGCAGTCGCCGAGCGCCGCCTCGAGCTCCGGCGAGGTCAGGCCGGCGACCGCGTCGCCGCCGAAGGCGCCCTCGAGGGCGGCACGGATGGTGTTCGCCCGTCCCCGGGTGGACTGCAGCTCGTCGCCGGTCGCCCGGAAGGTCGGGCACATGGTCGGCGCCGCCTTGCGGCAGGCGCCGTTGCCGTTGCACTGCTCGAGGTTGCCGACGAAGGAGAGGTCCTTGTCGACGTAGCCGTAGGCCGGGGCCAGGGGCAGCTCGAGGGGCGGCCGGTCCGCGAGCCGGAGGTCGCGGTCGACCCGCCAGCGGCCGGTGTCGACGATCTTGCCCGGGTTGAGCAGGGCCTGCGGGTCGAATGCCTGCTTGAGCATGAGCATAGCGCCGGCGAGCCGCGGCCCGAGGTGGGCGGGCAGGTACTCGGTACGGGTGATGCCGACCCCGTGCTCGGCAGCCAGGGACCCGCCGAAGCGGAGGGTCAGCTCCGACACCTCGTCCGCCACCCGGCGGAGCAGCCTCACCCCCTCGGCGGTGTGCAGGTCGAGCACCGGCCGGACGTGCAGCTCGCCCGAGGCCGCGTGGCCGTAGAACGAGGCCTCCAGGCCGAGGGGACCGAGGATCTCGCGCAGCCCGAGGACGTACTCGGGCAGCCTCTCGGGGGGTACGCAGACGTCCTCGATGCAGGTGGTCGGCTTGGCCGGGCCGGGTCGCCCGGTGAGCAGCGACAGCCCCGCCCGACGGACCTCCCAGACCAGCTCCTGCTGGCGCGGGTCGCGGCACACCCGGGTGGAAAGCCCGAGCCGGCGGCGGACGATCTCCGCTGCCCGGTCGCCGTCGTCTTCGAACAGCTCGACCAGCAGCATCGCGCCGCAGGGCCGGGAGTCGAGCTCGAGGAGGTCGCGAGCGGCCCGGAAGGCGAGCTGTCCGCGGGTCTGGTCGAGGAGCAGGCGGTCGACGTGCTCGATGGCGGCGGGCTCGAGGTCGAGCAGCTCGACGGCGGTCGTCATCGCCTCCTCGACCGTTGCAAACGCGATCACCACCAGGGTGCGCGAGGCAGGCCGCGGCACCAGCCGCAGCACCGCCGAGGCCACCAGGGCCAGGGTGCCCTCGCTGCCCGCGACGATCGCGGCGAGGTCGCCCGGCCGCGACAGCGCCCGCTCCAGGCCGTAACCCGGCCAGCGCTTGGCCCGACCGCCGGGACGCCGGACGGCGAGCTCGCCGGCGAGATCCGAGGCCATGCGGTCGACCGTGGCGGCGAGCTCGGGGAGGCCGGCGCGGCCGGCCCCCACCTCGGCGATGCGGCCGTCGGCGAGCACCAGCTCGAGGGCCTCGACGTGCTCCGAGGTGGTGCCGTAGACCGGTGCATGGGCGCCCGAGGAGTCGTTGGCGATCATGCCGCCGAGGGTCGCCCGGGTGGCAGTGGCGACGTCCGGGCCGAACCACAGCCCGTGCGGCGCCAGCTCGGCGTTGAGCCGGGCGAGCACGACTCCCGGTCCGACCCGCACCGTCCGCGACTCCAGGTCCAGCTCGGTGATCGCCGCCGAGCGGCGCGCCAGGTCG
>CAZKKP010000061.1:0-13486 GCA_964553295.1 uncultured Thermoanaerobaculia bacterium
CATCAGCATGGCGATGGTCAGGGGTCCCACACCGCCCGGCACCGGCGTGATCCTGCCCGTCTTCGGCGCCACCGCGGTGAAGTCGACGTCGCCGCACAGCACGCCGCCCCTGGACGCGAGCACCGCGAGCTTCCGGTCGTTGCCCGGGAAGAGGCGCTCCACGGTCGCCCGGTCGGTGACCCGGTGCATGCCGACGTCGATCACGATGGCGCCCTCCGCCACGTGGTCGGGCCCGATCAGGGCCGCCACCCCGGCGGCGGCGACCAGCAACTCGGCCTTGCGGGTCACCGCGGCGAGGTCGCGGGTCCGCGAGTGGCAGATCGTCACCGTGGCGTGGGCGTGCAGCAGCAGCATCGCCATCGGCTTGCCGACGATGTCGGACCGCCCGACGACCACCGCGCGCCGGCCCTCCAGCGCGATGCCCTCGCGGCGCAGCAGCTGCATCACCCCGGCCGGCGTGCACGGCGCCAGCCCCGGCCGGCCCTGCTGCAGCCGGCCGACGTTCGACGAGTGGAAGCCGTCGACGTCCTTGGCGGGGTCGACGCGCTCGAGCACCCGGTGGGCGTCGAGGCCTCGCGGCAGGGGCAGCTGCACCAGGATGCCGTCGACCTCGGGCTCGGCGTTGAGTCGGTCGACCAGGGCCTCGAGCTCTTCCTGGCCGGTGTCCGCAGGCAGGCGGTGGGTCTCGGACGTCATCCCCAGCAGACCGCACGTCTTCGCCTTGGAGGCGACGTAGACCTGCGACGCGGGGTCGCCGCCGACCAGCACCGCATCCAGCCGCGGCACCACCCCGCGGGCGCGCACCACCGCCACCTCCGCCGCCACCTCGGCCTGGATCTCCCTGCCGATCCGGGCGCCGTCCAGGATCCTGTCGTCAACCATCGTGCTCGGCCTCCCCGTTCCCCTTGACCCCTTCGTAGAGCGTCGCGACGCCGCCGGTCAGGCTTCGAGCGTCGACCCTAACCAGGCCGGCGGCGCGCAGCCGCTCGGCCATCTCCTGCCGGTCCGGGAAGAGGCCGACCGATGCCGGCAGGTAGCTGTAGGCTTCTGCGTCCCCCGACAGCCACCGCCCGACCACCGGCGGCACGGTCCGCACCCACCACCTGAGGAGCGGGCCGAGCAGGCCCCGGGGCCGGGAGAACTCGAGCACCAGCAGCCGGCCGCCCGGGCTGAGCACGCGCACCAGCTCGGCCAGCCCGCGGTCGAGGTCCTCGAAGTTGCGCACCCCGAAGGCCACCGTGACGACGTCGAAGGTCCCCTCGGCAAGCGGCAGCTGGAGGGCGTCGGCGACCGCCAGGTCGAGCGGCCGGCCGCGGCCGTCGGCCTTGCTCCGCGCCCGGGCCAGCATCGGCAGGCAGAAGTCGCTGGCCAGGGTGGGCGCGTCGAAGGCGAGGGCGAGATCGCCGGTCCCGGTGCACACGTCGAGCACCCGCCCTGGACGGGCTGCGGCGACCCTGCCGACCACCACCCGTCGCCAGATCAGGTCCTGGCCGAGTGACAGCAGCCGGTTGAGCAGGTCGTAGCGGTGCGCGACGCGCCCGAACATGCCGCGGATCTCGGCGGCTCGTCGACCGATCAGCTCCTCACGCACGGTTGGGCGCCGTGCCTCGGGCTCGCAGCGTGTCACGTAGGGCCTCGAAGGCCCGCCGGCGATGGGAGATCGCGTTCTTCTCGGCGGGCTCCATCTCACCATAAGTCCGACCGTCGCCGTCGTCCGGCACGAAGGTCGAGTCCCAGCCGAAGCCGCGGCGGCCGCGCGGCGCCGCGGCGATCCGACCGGTGACCACGCCGACCCCGAGCTCCTCGCTGACGCCGTCCGAGGCGCACGCGATGCAGCGCACGGTCGCGCGGGCTTCACCGAAGCAGCTCACGATGCGGCAGATCCCCTCGGGCCCGACGCTGGCCAGCAGCCAGCGCACCAGGGGCCCCGGGAAGCCGCCCAGGGCTGCCAGCTCGAGGGAGGTGTCCTCGACCATCACCGGCGCCTCGAGCCGCCGCTGAGCCGCCGCCGCCTTGTGGCGCACGATCTCGTCGAGGTCGAGGGACTGGATCTCTTCGAGGTCGAGGGCGCGGTGGCTCAGGGCGACGCCGAGCACCTCCTGGGCCTCGCGCAGCTTGTCCAGGTTGCCGGTGACGAAGACCAGGTCGTCGAGGCGCATCAGGGCTCCACACCGGGCCGGCTGATCTCCTCCATGGCCACCCGGTAGACGGCGATCTGCCGCTTCAGGCCCTTGAGCTGGTAGTTGCCGAGGTGCTCGGTGGGAAAGAGGTGGGCGACGGCGGCCTGGGTCGTCTCGCCGATGACGATGTGGCCCGGCTTGGCGACGTACTCCTCCAACCGCGCGGCGACGTTCACCGTGTTGCCGAGCACGGTGTAGTCGACCCGGGTCTCCGAGCCGATGTCGCCGACGACGACCGGACCGGAGTGGACCGCGACCCGGATCTGGATCGGTTCGGCGCCCTCGGCCGCACGCTGGGCGTTCCAGCGGCTGAGCGAGCGCATCATGGCCAGCGCCGAGCGGACCGCCCTTTCGGCGTGGTCGTCCTGGGGCAGCGGCGCGCCGAAGAAGGCCATCACGGCGTCCCCTATGAACTTGTCCAGGGTGCCGCCGAACTCGAAAATGGCGTCGCCGGCGAGGGAGAAGAAGTGGCTCAGGAAGTGGGCGACCTCCTCCGGCGGCAGGGTCTCGCAGCGGGCGGTGAAGCCGACGATGTCGGCGAACAGGATCGAGGTCTCGCGGAGCGCGACCGCCGGCGCCGCGTCCGGCGCCGACAGCACGGCCTCGATGACCGCCGGCGAGTGGTAGCGCTCGAGCCGGTTTCGCACCAGCTGGTCGCGGCGGATCTGCTCGTTCAACCGGGCTCGCTCGATGGCGACCGCGGCGTAGTTGGACAGGGCCGTGAGCAGGTCGAGGTCCGAGGTCGAGAAGGAGCCGACGTGCAGCGGCGAGTCGACGTAGATGACGCCGATCACCCGCTCGCGATGCCACAGCGGGGCGCACATCGCCGAGCGGATCTGGTGGATGCGGATGCTGCGGCCGGCGTCGAAGCGGTCGTCGGCCTGGGCGTCGTGGGTCAGGATCGCGACCTTCTGCCGGGTCACCACGTCGAGGATGGTGCGCGAGATCGGCACGTCCGGGGTGAGCCCGACCTCGGAGGCGCGGGCCCGGTACAGCTCGAGCCGGGGGTTGCCGTCGGCGTCGAAGAGCACGATGAAGCCGCGGTCCACGAGCAGATGCTCGAAGACGACGTCCATCATCTTCTCGAGCACCGGCTCGAGCTCCTCGACCTGGAGGAGTGTCTTGGCGACCTGGGCGAGGATCTCGAAGACCCGCTCGCGGGCGCCGACCTCCTTGGACACGGCGCCGGAGGGCTGCCCTTCGAGGCCGTAGTCCTGGTTGAACTCGGACAACGGCCGCAGGTAGGTCGCCGAGGACAGGCCGCTGACCTCGCTCAGCGTGCCCTCGACCTTGAGCTCGAAGTTGCCGATGACCAGCAGGTCGCCGGCCGCCAGGGTGCCGGCGGTGACAAAGGTGTCGTTGACCTTGACGCCGTTGGTGGAGTCCAGGTCGACGACCCGGAAGCCGCCACCGTCGGACTCGACCCGGGCGTGGTGGCGGGACACCGAGAAGTCCCGCAGCACGATGTCGTTGTCGCTCGAACGACCGAGCCTCAGGCCGTCGCGAACCGGGATCCGCTGGATCGCGCCACCGTCGTCGAAGACCAGCTCGAGCATTGTCCCCTCATTGTACCCCGGGGGGACGCCCGGCGGCGCCGGCGGGCCCAGCGCCCGACCTGCCGGGCTTCAGGAGGCGGTACCAGGAGAGCAGCTCGTCCCGCAGCTTGCGCATCTGGGGGGACTCCGCCCACAGCGTCGACAGCTCGGTAGCCATACCCGGGCCGCCGCAGTCGTAGAGCCGGCGCCCCACCGACGCCCGCCAGCTCGGCTCCCCGGCCGCCAGCAGCTCCTGCCAGAGCACACAGGCCTCGGCAGCGAAGGGGTCGAGCCGGCCGGCCCCGACCTCGGCGAATCGCCGCTGCAGCACCCGGCTCGGGTCGACCCGGCAGCCCGGCGGTCGCGTGGCCTGTGCGATCCACCTCTCCAGACGCTCGAACTTCAGCATCTCGTCCCGCTCGCCGCGGCCCTCCCTGGGTCCGCGGGCGCGCTGGACGAAGCGCTCGAGGGCCAGGCCCTCGATGAGGAGGAGCAGGGCGCCGCGGTTACCGGCATCCCGCGACAGCCAGTAGGCGGTCACCAGCAGGTCGAGGTCCTCGGGTTGCAGCAGCCGGTCGACCGCAAGCCAGCAGGCGGCAGCCGGTCGCCGCATGACCACGCCGGTCCAGCCCGGCAGGCCGGACCCCTCGGTCGCCAGGCCGGCGTGCAGCCACATCGCCACCGGAGTGGTGGCGCGGAGGGTCGCGGCAACCGCCCGGATCTCGTCCTCGAGGGCTGCCGCCGTGGCCGGGTCGACCTCCCCCCGGACGTCCGGCAGGGCGTCGCCGATCAGGCTTCGGTAGCCGTACGCCGCCGCCTTGCGGACTCGCTCGTGGGGGCTCTTAATGCCGTCGAGGTAGGCGGGAAGCAGGTCCGGGTCGCGAAAGGCCGCGGCGCTCAGCAGGAAGACCACCTGGGCTTCGGGGTCGAGGCCACCCGCCTGCCAGATCTCGAGCAGGCGCGACGGCGCCGGCCACCAGGCGAGCGCCGCGCCGTGCATCTCGGCCCGGGCGGTGCTGTCGAAGTAGCTTCCCGGGAAGAACCGGGCGCCGGCCGGGAGGTCGAGGGCCGGCGACGCCATGCCGGCAACCATCAGCAGGGTGGGCAGCATCGTAGAGAGCACCTTTCCAACCCAACCGCCCCATGCGAGGATGCGTCACGTGGCGGCTCGCGCGAAGCTCATTATCGCCTATCTCGGGACCCACTTCTGCGGTTGGCAGCGGCAGGCGGTGGGACGGAGCGTGCAGGGTGAGCTGGAGGCGGCGCTGACCGCCATGCTGCGCCACCCGACGACCGTCACCGGGGCCGGGCGCACCGACGCCGGCGTCCACGCCCAGGGCCAGGTCGCCCACCTCGAGCTGCCGGGCCCGGTGCCGCCGCCGGCCCTGGTGCGCGGTCTCAACGCACGCCTCGCCAGCGATGTCCGCATCCGCGCCGCAGCCCTCGTCGCACCCGACTTCGACGCCCGCCGGGACGCCCGGGCAAAGCGCTACGTCTACCGCCTGCGCTGGCGAGCGAGCTCCCTGCCATGGCATGACCTGCGGTGTGCGACGCGGCCACTGATCGGGCAGCCCGAGGCCCTTGGGGACGCTCTCGAGCTCCTCGTGGGCGAGCACGACATGGCCTCCTTCACGGTGCCCGACCCCGGACCGCCGGCGACCCTCAGGATCCTCCACCGGGTCGAGTGTCGTCACCTCGGGGCCGGCCTCGACCTCCACTTCGTGGGCCAGGGCTTCCTGCGCTACCAGGTGCGGCGAATGGTCGGCGCCGCCCTCGAGGTCGGCGACGGCCGCCGCGACCTGGCGTGGCTCGCCGGACTGCTCGAGGAGCCGCGGCCGGGCGCTCCGATACGGACCGCCCCAGCCCGGGGGCTGACCCTCGAGAGGGTGTACTACCGGGGGTTCGGGCCGCCCGGCACCGCTGTGCTAGACTCCGCCCCTTGAGGTGAGAGGATGCTCGATCTCGACGCCATCGCCGCTCCCGGTACCGGCGACCGGCTGCTGCTCGACCGGCTCGACCTCGCGTGCCTGCCCCGGCACGTCGCCTTCATCATGGACGGCAACGGTCGCTGGGCGCGCCGTCGCGGCCTGCAGCGGGTCGAGGGCCACCGCGCCGGCGTCCAGGCAGTGCGCGCGGTGGTCGAGACCGGCGCCCGTCTCGGGCTCGAAGTGGTTACCCTGTACGCCTTCTCGACCGAGAACTGGAAGCGGCCCCGGCACGAGGTCTCGACCCTGATGACGCTGCTCAAGGGCTTCGTCGACGACGAGCTCGACACCTTCCGGCGGAACAACCTGCGCTTCCGGCCGATCGGCGACCTCGAGGGGCTCGATGCCTCGGTCCGCCAGCGGCTCGACCGGGCCGTCCGCCGCACCGTGGACGCCACCGGCATGGTCGTCCAGGTCGCCCTCAACTACTCCGGCCGTTCAGAGCTGGTCGAGGTTGCCCGGCAGGCGGCGCGAGAGGCCCGCCTCGGCCTGTCGCCGGAGAGCATCGACGAGGCCTGGGTGGCAGGTCGCCTGGACACTGCCGGCCTGCCGGACCCGGACCTCATGGTCCGCACCTCGGGCGAGCAGCGCATCTCGAACTTCCTGCTCTGGCAGCTCGCCTACGCCGAGATTTACTTCTGCCCGGTGCTCTGGCCGGACTTCGGGACGCGCCACCTGCTCGAGGCGCTGCTCGAGTACCAGCGCCGGGAACGGCGCTTCGGCGGGCTCGCCGAGGCCGGGAGCGGGTCCGACGGGGAGACCGCCGATGGCCCGGCGTGAGGCGGTCGGTCTGACCCTCGCGCCGGCGGTGCTGGCCGCCATCTGGTGGCTGCCGGCATGGTTCTTCCTCACCGTCTTCGCTCTGGTGATTCTCCTCGCTGCTGATGAGATGCTGCGCATGGCGCGGACCTCGGGCCTCTCCTGCGGTCGCGCCGCCCCGCTCGCCGCCACCGCCGTGACCCTCGCCGGCGCCTGGCTCTTCGGCGCCGTCGGCCTCGCCGCGGCCGTCGCTGCCACCGTGATCGTCCTGCCGACCTGGCGGCTCGCCGCCCGCCGTCCACCCGCGGGGGCGCTCGCCGGCGCCGCCGTCGGCTCGTTCACCGCGCTCTACCTGGGGGTCACCGGCGCCTGCCTCGGCTGGCTCAGGATCCTCCCCGGGGACGAGGTCGGACCCCGTCTGGTCATCCTGTTCCTGGTGACGATCTGGGTCGGCGACTCGGGCGCCTACTACGTCGGCCGGCGCCTCGGCCGCCATCGCATGGCGCCGGTGGTGAGCCCCAACAAGACCTGGGAGGGCCTCGCCGGCGGTACCGTCGCGACGGCGGCGGCGACCTTCGCCCTGGTCCGGGTCCTCGGCCTCGAGCTGACCTGGCCGCACGTCGCGGCGCTCGCCGTGATCCTCGCCGTCGCCGCCCCGCTCGGCGATCTCCTGGAGTCGCTGTTCAAGCGGGACACCGGGGTCAAGGACTCCTCGGCGCTGCTGCCTGGCCACGGCGGCCTCCTCGACCGCACCGACAGCCTGGTCTTCGCGGCGCCGCCGGTGCTGGCCTACGCCTGGGTCGCCGGCCTGCTCGGATGAGATCCCTCGCCATCCTCGGCGCCACGGGCTCCATCGGCCGCTCGACCCTGTCGGTCGTCGAGGCCTTTCCGGACCGCTTCCGGGTCGTCGCCCTCGCCGCCGGCCGGAACCTCGCGCTGTTGCGCCGCCAGGTCGAGCGGCACCGCCCGGAGCTGGTCGCGGTGGCCGGAGACGACGCGGCCCGCGAGCTCGCCTCGAGCCTGCCCGGAGTCGAGGTCGCAAGCGGCACGGCCGGGCTCGCGGCGGTCGCCTGCCACCCCGAGGCGGACCTCGTGGTCGCCGCTCTGGTCGGCTCGATCGGGCTCGCGCCGACGGTCGCAGCAATCCGCGCCGGCAAGGACATCGCCCTGGCCAACAAGGAGACGCTGGTCGTCGCCGGCGCCCTGGTGATGGCCGAGGTCGCCCGTGCCGGGGTCAACCTGCTCCCCGTGGACAGCGAGCACAACGCCATCCACCAGGCGCTGCGGGTCGGGCCGCCGGGCGCCGTGCGGCGTCTCCTGCTGACCGCCTCGGGAGGCCCCTTCCGGACGTGGTCCGCCGAGCGCATCCGCTCGGCGACGGTCGCCGACGCCCTCGCCCATCCCACCTGGCGCATGGGGCCGAAGATCTCCGTCGACTCAGCGACCATGATGAACAAGGGCCTCGAGGTCATCGAGGCCCACCACCTGTTCGACGCGCCGGCCGAGCGCATCGACGTGGTGGTCCATCCGCAGAGCCTGGTCCACTCGCTGGTCGAGTACGTCGACGGCACGCTGATCGCGCAGCTCTCGGTCAACGACATGCGCGTCCCCATCCTCTATGCCCTCGGCTGGCCGGAGCGACTGGTGACGCCGCTGGCGCCTCTCGACCTGGTGGCGGCCGGCAGCCTGACCTTCGAGGCACCCGACGGCGCGCGCTTCCCGGCGCTCGGGCTGGCCCGCGCCGCCCTGGCCGCCGGCGGCGAGATGCCGGCGGTGCTGAACGCCGCCAACGAGGTCGCCGTCGCCATGTTCCTCGACGGCGGCTGCCCCTTTCCCGCGATCACCGACGCCATCGCCCGGACCATGGACCGATGGGCGGCGCGCAACCGCCCGCTCGTCGACCTCGAGCAGGCCTTCGCGGCCGATCGGGAGGCGCGCCGGTATGCCTCGGAGGCCCTCGGGAAATGCTGCCGCAGCGGCGACGGTTCGAGGGGGTGATGGTGCTGAGCATTTTGGCGTTCATCGTCGTACTCGGCGTGCTGATCGTGATTCACGAGGCCGGACACTTTCTGGCCGCGCGCGCCGTCGGCGCCCCCGTCGAGGTCTTCTCGGTCGGTTTCGGCAAGCGGCTGTGGGGCTTCTCGTGGCGCGGCACCGACTACCGGCTGTCCCTCATCCCTTTCGGCGGCTACGTCCGGGTCGTCGGCCTCGGCCCGGACGAGTCCGACGTCGTCGGCGCCACCGAGGGGACCGAGCCGGTCCTCCTGCCGCGGTTCAAACGGGCCCTCGTCCTGGTCGCCGGGCCGCTGACCAACATCGTCGCGGCGGTGCTCTTCCTCGCCCTCGCCTTCATGGTCGGCGTCGAAGTGCCGCGCTACCGGACCGAGCCGGCCGTGGTCGGATGGCTGGATCCCGACTCGCCCGCCGAGCGTGCCGGCATCCGCCGCGGCGATCTGATTCTGGCCCTCGACGGCGACCCGGTGTCGAGCTGGCGCGATCTCGAGGGCTCGGTCTCCACCGCCGGCGGCAGGACCGTCGACGTCCTGCTCGAGCGGGACGACCAGCAGCTCCACCTGACGATGACCCCCGAGTCGGTCTCGCGGTACGGCTTCGGCTACTCCGGCCTGGTGCCGCCTCTGCCGGCAGAGGTGGTGCGGCTCGTGCCGGGGGCGCCGGCCGAGCGGGCCGGTGTGCGGGCCGGCGACCGGGTGGTCGCGGTCAACGGCGATCCGGTCGACCAGTTCTGGGATCTCATCCGACTGCTCGCGCCACTGCCTGGTCGCGAGGTGGTGCTGACCGTCGAGCGCGCCGGTGAGACGATCGACCTCGAGGTGACCACCCAGGACCAGGGGGGAGAGGGCAAGGTCGGCATCGTCATCATCTTCCCCACCGAGGCCCAGCGCCTCGGGCCGGTCGCGGCGATCGCCGCCGGCTTCGACGAGAGCGTGCACATGACCCGTGAGACCTTCCGAGTGCTCGGCAAGCTGCTGACCCGCAAGGTCTCGATCCGTCAGGTCTCGGGACCGATCGACATCGCTCGGATCTCCGGCGAGGCGGCGAAGAGCGGGCTGCACACCCTGGTCTGGCTGATGGGTCTGATCTCGCTGCAGCTCGGGATCTTCAACCTGCTGCCGATCCCCGTGCTCGACGGCGGTCACCTAACCATCCTCGCCTTCGAGTCGCTGCGCCGCCGTGACCTGCCGATCCGGGTCAAGGAGCGGGTTCTCGAGGTCGGCTTCTACCTGCTGCTCCTGCTCATGGTGGTGGTGCTCTTCAACGACATCGCCAAGGTCCTGCCGGACAGCCTGTACCAGCGGATCTTCCCGGGTTGAAGAGGGCCATCACGGCATCCGGGGCACGTGGTACAGTAACGCCCCATGCTGTTTCGGCTTGCCGCCGTGCTCCTCGGCCTGGGCTGTGCCGCGGTCCTCTTCTGGCACTCGCTGGTCTTCACCGTGCACCGCGGCACCCTCTCGGTGCCCGACCTGCGCGGCCTGGTGGTCGACCAGGCCGAGACCACCGCCCACGACCTCGGCCTGGCGGTCGTCGTCGAGGAGCCTGGCGTGTTCTCCGCCAGCCACCCGCCGGGATCGGTCGCCGTCCAGGCGCCGCCGCCCGGGTTCCACGTCAAGTCGGGCTCATCGGTGCGGGTGCGGATGAGTCTCGGGGGTGAGCGGGCGGTGGTGCCGCCGCTGATCGGCGAGTCGCCCCAGAGCGCCCAGCGCCGCCTCGAGGAGGCCGGTCTGGCCCTCGGCAGCCGACTTCAGGTCGAGGGCCTCGGTGTGGCCGACAGCGTGGTCGCCTCCGAGCCGATGGAGGGCGACCTGGTGGCGCCGGGCAGCACCGTGCGACTGCTCGTCAACGCCACACCGGCGCAGCCGGCCTGGGTCATGCCGTCACTGCTGTCCCGGTCCCGTCTCGCCGTCGAGGGCTTCTGCCGCCGGCACGGGCTCCGCCTGGGCCAGGTGCACGAGGTGGCCTACCCGGGCCTGCCCGGAGACCTCGTCCTGCGCCAGTACCCGCCTGCCGGCTCACCCCTGACGCGAACCGACATCATCACGGTCTGGGTCAGCCGATGACCATCCCCCGCCTCGCGCCCTCGCTGCTGTCCGCCGACTTCGGCCGTCTCGCGGACGAGATCGCCGACGTCGAGGGGGCCGGCGCCGATCTCCTGCACCTCGACCTCATGGACGGCCACTTCGTGCCGAACCTCACCTTCGGCCCACCGGTGGTCGCCAAACTGGCCCGCTACACCGCGCTGCCCCTCGACGCCCACCTCATGGTCAGCCGAGCCGACGCTCTGATCGCTCCGCTCGCCGCGGCAGGGGTGACGCGGATCGCCGTCCATGTCGAGGCCTGCCCCCACCTGCATCGCACGCTGGCGACAATCCGCGCCGCTGGTGTCGAACCCGGCGTCGCCCTCAACCCCGCGACCCCGCTCACCGCCCTCGGCGAGATCGTGCCCTGGGTCGAGTTCGTCCTCGTCATGTCGGTCAACCCCGGCTTCGGCGGTCAGAGCTTCATCGCCGAGAGCCTCGACAAGATCCGGCGGCTCAGGGCCCTCCTCGGTGAGGACCGGGACATCTCGGTCGACGGGGGCGTCGGGCCGGACAACGCCCGCGACCTCGTGCTCGCCGGGGCGACGACCCTGGTGGCAGGCTCGACGATCTTCGGCGCGGCCGACCGTCGCCGGGCGATGGCGGACCTCAGAGCCGAGGCCCGCCGCGGAGACTCCTGATGCACCATGCTCGAAACCTGCTGCTGATCGGCGTCCTCGCCGCCGCGACCGCCTTCGCGGCCTGCTCGTCGGGCGGGTCGAAGGAAGACCAGCTTCTCGGCGAACTCGCCAACCTCGACAAGGAGACCATCTTCGAACGGGCCGAGGCGCTCTACCAGGACAAGAAGCACGACCAGGCCCGACGGTACTTCTCCTTCGTATACGACACTTTCCCCAACGACCCCCTGGGACGGCGGGCGGCGCTGAGGGTCGCCGACACCTTCGCGCTGTCCCGCGACACCACGAGCCTCACCGAGGCCAGGCTGCGCTACCGCGACTTCGCCAACCGCTATCCCAACGACCCCAACCGCGACTACGCGCTGCTCATGGTCGGGCACACTTTCACCTCGCGCAAGCTCCACCCCGATCGCAACCGCGGCTCGATCGGCGAGGCCGTCGACGCTTACCAGCAGCTGATCAACCTCTATCCGAACTCGCCCCACGTCGACGAGGGACGACAGCGCCTCGCCCAACTTCGCGACCTGCTCGCCGAACACGAGTGGCTCGTCTCCCAGTTTTACTCTCGAAATAAGCGCTGGGTTGGTGCACTGTGGCGCTTACAATACCTCCGAGATAACTACCCCGATTCAGCACGAATCGAGGAGGCCGAGACACGGATCACCGAGATCGAGAGGCGGATCGCCGAGCAACAAGCAACCTTCGAAAGGCTGCTCGAAGAGCGGAAAGAGCCCGCCGAACAGCCCGAGCAGTCGACAGGAGATTGACGCGCCCATTCGATGTGCAGTAACCTGTTGATGTGCTTCCAACTGCGGGGAGAGGTACGATGAAAGCGACGCTTCCACTCGGGGTTCTCATAACCGCCGTCGCATGCTTCGTCGCGGCGCAGGCGGTTGCACCACCACCGCAGCCTCTCAGGCTCGTCGGCGACCACTGGACGCCCTGGGACCCGCCGACCGAACTGCCCGAGGGTGCCACCGTGCACATCGTGGAACGCGGGGACACGCTGTGGGATCTCGCCTCCCGCTACCTCGGCGACCCCTACCTGTGGCCGCAGATCTGGGAACGAAACCCGTATATCAAGGACTCGCACTGGATCTACCCCGGCGACCCGATCGTCATCGACGTTGCGGTGCAGCCGCCGGTCCCGGTGGAGGACGTCGCGGCGCCCGACACCACGATGTCCGAGTTCGCGCCGGTCGGCGAGCCGATCCCGGAGGAGGTGTTCGACGAGCGCATGCCCTACCCCCTGGGCACCTCAGCCGACGTCTACTGCTTCGCCAAGCTGGTCACCGACGAGGCCGGCGCGTTCCCCTTCAAGATCGTCTCCGCCGAGGCCATCGAGATGCAGAGCCAGTTCAGCGAAGGCGATGTCGTGTACCTCGACGGCGGCGTCGAGCAGGGCTTGAAGGCCGGCGACCAGTTCAACATCCTGCGCCGCGACCGTGCGCTCGCCCACCCGGTGTCCCTGGCCTCGATGGGTCAAGTCTACCGCCAGATCGCCCGTCTGAAGGTGCTCTGCGCCCAGGAGAACAGATCGATCGCCGAGATCACCTACGCCTGTGACCCGGTGGAGATCGGCCACGTGCTCGAGCCGTTCAGGCCGGTTCCCGTGCCCCTGGTGCTCGCACCGGTCCGCGCCGATCGCTGCGACCCGCCGAACGGCAAACCGACGGGCTACGTGGTGTACAACCGCGACGACACCATCAACGCCGGAACCGAACACGTCGTCATGGTCGACCTCGGCGCCGCCGAGGGCCTGTACCCTGGGATGTTCGCCACCGTCTTCCGCGACAACCCGGTGCCCGAGATGCCACGTGTGCTGCTCGGCGAACTCGGCATCCTGACCGTCGAGGAAGGCTACTCGACCGCCAAGGTCACCTACAGCGTCATGCCGCTCGCGGTCGGCGACCGGATCGAGCTCAAGTAGGCGCGCCGCAGGCGTGCTCCCGGACTGGGTCTTCGACGCCGCCGACCGGCGCTTCATGGCGGTGGCTCTCGCCGAGGCGGAGGCCGCTGCCGAGCGGAGCGAGGTGCCGGTCGGGGCGGTGATCGTGCTCGCGGGCCGCGAGGTCGCTCGGGCCGGCAACCGCCGCCGGTCCGACCTTGACCCGACCGCGCACGCCGAGATCCTGGTGCTCCGGGAGGCGGCACGGCAGGCAGGTGACTGGCGGCTTCAGGGCCACACCCTGTACGTCACCCTCGAGCCCTGCCCGATGTGCGTCGCGGCCTGCCGCCAGGCACGGCTCGACCTGGTCGTGTGGGGCGCTGCCGATCCCGTCGCGGGCGCCT
>CAZKKP010000062.1:0-8906 GCA_964553295.1 uncultured Thermoanaerobaculia bacterium
GTGATCAGTCATGAAGTCAGCCATGCACTTCTCGACAGCGTTCGGCCCTCATTCCTGATGAGTGTCGGGCCGGATGTTGCGGCCTTTCACGAGAGCTTCAGCGATCTGATGGCGCTGTTCCAGCGGTTCGAGCATCATGGCTTTGTTCGCGCCGTCGTTGGGAGCATGGCTGCGTCCTTCTCGAGCGCGAAGATTCTCGTCCGTCTCGCGCCGGAGTTCGGTCAGCAGCTCGGTCATCTCGCCGTCGAACGGGTGGACCAGCACCGAGTTGAGGGTCTCCAGCTCGATGCCGCGGATCTCCTTGCCCTGCTCGCCACCGACCACCGAGAGCAGGCGGACCACCAGCAGCGGCAGGTCCTCTCGCCGATCGGCCAGCGACGGCACCCGCATGAGGTGTCGGTTGAACAGGGCGAACAGCGCCGGGTCGAGGGTTCCCTCGCCGAGCAGGTCCATCACGTTGTCGCCGGTCAGGCCGACCCAGCGGATGCCGGGCCCGTACCCCGACTCGAGATCGTGGCCGACCAGGGCCGCCAGCTCCCGCTGGCGCGCCGGACCCAGGGTCTCGAGATCCCGGATGATCAGGGTCGAGCCGCGCATCCGATCGGGCACCGGTCGCCCTTTCTCGGGCTCGCTGCCGAACAGCGCGAGCGCGAGCGGCGTGTCGACGTCCTGGCTGACGGTTGCCAGGTTCACCGGCAGCTCGTCCTCGGGATGCAGCGCCGCCATCAGGTGCGCGGCGAACGACCGGCCGCTGCCGGGCCGTCCGCAGAGCAGCACCGGGTCGGACGTCCTTGCGGCCTCGAGCAGCCCGTCGCGCAGCAGGCGGATCGCCGGCGAGGTGCCGGGGAACTCGTCGGCCAGCCTCGATCGCGCGGCAGCCTGCCAGGGGCCGAACAGCGAGCCCGAGGCCTCGAGGCGCTGCCAGTGGATGGTGAGCAGCCGCACCAGCTCGGCGAGCAGGAGCTCGTCGTCGTCCTGGTGCTCCTCGGTGGTCTCGAGCAGCAGGTAGGCCTCTCCCTGCAGGGCGCCCCGGTCGACCGGGTAGATCAGGACGAGCCGGGTAGGCAGCCGGAGCAGGGCGTAGCGTCCGCTCTGGGCGAGCTCGTCGAAGGTGCGGGCAGGCAGCCGTGGCACGTCGCCGGTCCACTGCGACACCAGCGGCTGCAGGCGACCTTCGGAGTCGAGGGTCGCGAGCATCGCCTGTCGGCCGGCAAACACACTGTCGAGAAACGACCGCAGCGCCGGCACCAGGTCGGCACGGACTCCGGAGCGGAAAATCTCGACCATCTGGGAGCGCGCCCCGGCGATCCGGTCAGGCTCGCTGTACAGCACCACCTCGGCCCTGGCGCGGACGACCGCAGCCGACCGGGTCGGACGCGGCTCGGCGGTGGCGGTCTCCGGAGTCACGATCTCGACCTGCTCCGCCTCGAGGTCGCCGCCTTTGAAGATCAGGGTCGCAGTACCGATGCGGATGCGGTCACCCACCCGCAGCACGCCCCTGGAACGCCGCTCGCCGTTGAGCACCACCACCTGCCGGTGCTGCCCGAGGAAGGTGAAGACGTCGTCGTTGCGCTGGATGATCACGTGACGGGGCGCCACGCCCGGCGCCCGGATGACGACGTCGTTCTCGCTCGAGGCGCCGACGGAGACCGACGGCTTGGCGATGTCGTACGTCACCTCGGATCCGCCGCTGCCCTCGATCGCCAGTGTGACCATTTCGCTCTCCCCTCGGTCGCTCGCCGGTCGACGCGTCCGTGGCCCTCGAGCAGCTCGTGCCCTCGAAATCGCCGTGACCCACGGTGCTGGAGCGATCAGGCGCGGCACACTGCGGCCGGGAAGACATCGTCGACCCGCGGAGGACCGACCTCCGACAGCATATCCACGAGGCAACATCACGTCAACCGAGAGCACAGATGGCTGGCCGTCAACCAGGCGCAACTCCACGCCTTCCGAACTCTCATATCGAAAAGGACCTGGCCGCGGCTCCGCTCCTGTCTCGGGAGCAGACAGCCCCGCTCGCCGAAGCTCCGAGGCGCCTCTCGACCGCTGCTCAGGAACCGACCAGCAAGCTGCCCAGCCGTCGCGCGATGAGCGCCAGCTCGCGAAGATCCGGCAGAGCCTGTCCTTCGCGATCGGCCACCAGCAGCGCGACGACGGTGGCCCCGGCCACGAGCGGCAGGACCGCCGTCGCCGGCGCCAGCCGCTCCATGCCCAGGCACCGCGCCAGCTGCAGCGCACCGGCGCTGTCCGGCTCGAGGTCCCAGCTCGCCTCGCCCGAGCGGATGACCCTCTCGAGCAGGCCGACACCGCGCGGCAGCACCAGGGAGCCGGCGGGCAGCGGGTAGCCGAAGCCGGCGCGGCAGCGGATCACCGTGTCGCCGATCGTCAGCAGCGCCCCGCGCGCGAGCTGTGCCGAGGCGAAGCGCAGCAGGTGGGCCGCCGCATCGTCGGCGTCGGCGCCGCTGAGCAGCACGTCGACGAGCTCGCCGACGGCGGCCGGAAGCTCGGGCTCCACCCGTTCCCGACGCAGCCCGAGCTGCCGGTCGACGACCCGGGTCAGAGCCGCGAGGAATCGATGGAGGGTCTCGCCGGTCTCCCCCTGGGGGGGCGGCAACAGGAAGCTGGCGCCGGCTTCCACCAGCCGGTGCACCCAGACACCGTCCCCCAGTGGGCCGACCCAGACCACCGGGATCGCCGGGCGAAGAGCGCCGGCCCGGGCGATCAGCCCGAGCCACTCCTCCTCGTGCCCGACCCTGGTCACCGCGAGCTGGTGGTGCACGACGAGGGCGTCGAGCCGCTCCAGGGGTGCCGCGGAGGGCGTGGACAGCAGCCGCAGCTTCCAGCCGCGCCGCCGCCAGTCGGCCTCGGTCGGTCCACGCCACAGCCTCGGATCGGTGGCGACCACGCCGACCTGTGCCTGCAGGAGCTCTCCCGGCGCCGCGCTCTCCAGGTCCTCGAGGAGGTCGTCGAGGGGATTCTCGAGCGGCGCCTCGGGGAGCACGTGGATATTCGGTGTCGCCGGCAGGGTGAGCTCGACGATCTCACCGGCCAGCAGCCGCTCGACGTCGACCTCGAGGGCGAAGGACAGCGCCCTCCGGCGCGTCGCCCGCGCCAGCTCGGAGAAGGTGAGCAGCTCGACGCCCTCCTCCTCGAGGGGTCGCAGCTCGGCGGGCTCGAAGCGGAAGGCCCCGTGGCCGCACTCCAGGACCGCACCGGCGTGGCCCAGCAGCTTCTCCGACGGTCGGCCGACCCTGCCGGCGACGATCTCCAGGCGCAGCGAGCCGGCGTCGGTGAGGAGCTCGAGGATCCCGGTCGGCGCCGCCACGGAGAGCATCCGCAGCAGCGTCTGCGGGGCAAGATGGGTCAGCGATCCGGCGAGTGTCCGTCTCATGACTCGACCTCCGGCGGGGCCGTCGGCCCCTCGGCGATGAGGCAGCTGTGCACCTCCCCCGCCCGGAGCTCGAGGAGGAGCTGCTCCAGCACGACGTTGTCGCGGCTGACCTCGAGCCGCCAGCGGCCGGGGAAGAGCCGCTCGAAGCGGGCCTCCGGCGCGGCGAGCACGCGACGAGTCTCGCCCGCCGGACCGCTGAGCACCGCCAGGGCCGGGCCGCGGCCGTCGGTCAGCCGACACACGAGTTCCGCGCCCGCGTTGGGCCTCATCGGCAGCCCGGACCTGCGCGGCAGGAAGGCAAGCTCGAGGCTCTCGACGCGTTCGACGCGGAGCTCGGGCAGCGCCTCGACCGGCGCGGAGAACTCGACGTGGCGCGGCGTCAGCAGCCACAGCCCGAGGGTGGGGTCGCTGGCCACCCAGCCGACTCCGGGCAGACGGACCTCGAGCCAGCGGTGCGGCGTGGCGCCGTCGCCCTCGATCAGCAGGCCGCTCACCGTGCGCGCCTCGAACCCGGCCGCGATCAGCAGCGCGGCGGCGGCGTTGGCGAGGCCGGAGCAACGGCCCTTTCGGCGTGCGAGCACGGAGGTCGCGTCCTGGCTCGCGAGCTCCTCGGAGTCGAGGACGACGGATCTCGTCACCCACGCCAGGATCTCGGACGCCACCTCCCAGGCCTCGGCCTCCGGCCGCAGCCGACCGGCCAGCTCGCGCGGCAGCTCGAAGCCGGCCGGGGCCAACTGTACCGGGCCTGCGGCTCGGAGCGCCTGCCAGGTGCCACGCGACCCGACCGGCGCCAGCGGCGTCGACACCCGGACCCGGAGCCAGCCGTCGCCGACCGGGGTCACGGTCTGGACGTGTCCGTCACGGTCGACGTTCACCGGCGCCGCGCCGCCGCGCATCAGGTACGACGCCTCGTGCGCCGCCAGCACCGGCGCCAACGCCACCAGCACCGTCGTCGCGAACGCTCTCACACCACCGCCGGTCGGCCCTTGAGGTAGCCGTCGAGCACGCCGTTGACGAACCGCGGCGACTCCTCGGCGCCGTACTTCTTGGCGATCTCGATGGCCTCGTCGATGACCACCGCGGCCGGCGTGTCGTGCCGGAACAGGAGCTCGTACATCGCCAGCCTGAGGATGTTGCGGTCGACCATCGCGAGCCGCTCGAGCCGCCAGTGCGCGGTCTGCCGGCGGAGCAGCCCGTCGATCTGCTCGAGGTGTTCGAGCACTCCGCGGAGGAGCTCGTCGGCGAAAGCCCGGACGTCCGCCGAGGCCGACTGCCATCCCTCGAGATGACGCTGCATGTGGTCGGGCGCGGCGCGAGTGAGCTCGTTCTGGTACAGCAGCTGCAGCACCAGCTCACGCGCCTGGCGACGTGCGCCCATCGGCTAGGCCCTCCCGTCGAGTCCCCGGTACAGCCGCGCCATCTCGATCGCCGCCAGGGCCGCTTCCCAGCCCTTGTTGCCCATCTTGGTGCCGGCCCGCTCGACCGCCTGCTCGAGGGTCTCCGCCGTCACCACGCCGAAGGTGATCGGCACTCCGCTCGTCATCGCCGTCGCGGCCAGGCCCTTGGCCACCTCGGCGGCGATCAGCTCGAAGTGGGCGGTGCCGCCGCGCACCAGCACGCCGAGGGCGACGATCGCGTCGAAACCCCCTGACGCGGCGACCTTGGCGGCGACCAGCGGGATCTCCCAGGCGCCCGGAACGCGGACGACCGTCAGGTCCTCGTCGCTGGCGCCGTGGCGCTCGAGACAGTCGACCGCCCCCGATTCGAGCCGCGAGGTCAGCGCCTCGTTGAAGCGGCTCACCACCAGCGCGAACCGCAGCCCCTGTGCGTCCAGCATGCCCTCGATGATCTGCACCGTTCTCGCCTCCAGAACCACGATTGTATCCGCAAGGCGCACGACGACACAAACCGCCCGCCGGTCGACCGCCGGGCTGGGGTACCATCGTTCCACCATGATCGGGCAGCGACTCGGCCTCCTCGGTGAGCACCTGGTCCGGGTCGGCGCCGCCACCCGGCTGGCCGGCCAGACCGCGGTGCGCATGGTCACCCCACCCCTGGACGGCCGCGAGCTCCTCCGCCAGCTCGATCGCATCGGGGTGGGCTCGCTCAACCTCACCAACATCACCGCCCTGTTCACCGGTCTGGTCATCGCCCTGCAGACCGCGCACACGCTCGCCCGCTTCGGCGACCGCCTGTACATCGGCGAGGCCGTGGCGCTGTCGCTGGTGCGCGAGCTCGGACCGGTGCTCACCGCGCTCATGGTCGGCGGCCGGGTCGGCGCCGGCATCACCGCCGAGATCGGCTCGATGGCGGTAACCGAGCAGGTCGACGCGATCCGCTCCATGGCCGCCGACCCGGTCCGCAAGCTGGTCGTGCCGCGCGCCTGGGCGACCCTGATCATGCTGCCGCTGCTCACCGTGCTGGCCAATGCCATGGGCATCCTCGGCGGGCTCCTGATCGGCGTCCTCCAGGAGGACCTGACGCCCATGTTCTACCTGCAGCGAGTCGCCCGGGCCCTGAGCTTCGGCGACCTCGCCCTGGGCCTGTCCAAGCCTTTCGTGTTCGCCTACCTGATCGCGATCATCGGCTGCCACAACGGCCTGACCGCGCGCGGCGGCGCCGACGGCGTCGGCCGCGCCACCACCAACACCGTCTACGCCTCGGCGATCGGAGTGCTGGTCGCCGACTTCTTCATCACCAAGCTCTTCCTGAGCCTGTAGCATGACCGGACCGGTGATCCTGCTCGAGGGGGTGTCCAAGCGGTTCGGGGCCAAGCGCGTCCTCGACGAGGTCGAACTCGAGGTCCACCGTTCGGAGACGGTGGTCGTGCTCGGCGCCTCGGGCTCGGGCAAGTCGGTGACCCTGAAGACGGTCAACGGGCTGATCCGGCCCGACTCGGGCCGTGTCGAGGTGCTCGGGCAGCCGGTATCCGAGCTCTCCGAGCGCGCCCTGGCGCCCCTGCGCCGGCGGGTCAGCTACCTGTTCCAGGGAGGCGCCCTGTTCGACTCGATGACCGTCGCCGAGAACATCGCCTTCCCGCTGGGCGAGCACTCCCGGCTTGCAGCGGACGCCCGCGCGGCACGGGTCGACGAGCTGCTCGCCATGGTCCAGCTCTCCGGCGCCGGCAAGCTCGCCCCGGCGGAGCTCTCCGGCGGCATGCGCAAGCGCGTCGCCCTGGCCCGGGCGCTCGCCCTGGAGCCGGAGATCATCCTTTATGACGAGCCCACCACCGGCCTCGACCCGGTGACCTCGCGGGCGATCGGCGACCTCATCCTCGACCTCGACCGCCGTCTCGGGGTGACCTCCCTGGTCGTGACCCACGACATCCACCTGACCGCTCGCGTCGCCGACCGTGTGGTGTTCCTCGAGTCCGGACGCTTCGTGTTCTCCGGCACTGTCGAGGAGGCCAGGACGAAGGCGCCCGAGGCGGTACGACAGTTCTTCGTCGCGGGAGAAGGCGATGCATGACGACCTGTTCCGCAACTTGCGCATCGGCGCCCTGACCGCGGTCGCGGTGGCGGTGCTGGCGGTGGGCGTGCTCGCGATCGGCAGTCGCCAGCAGCTGTTCAGCCGCCACACCCGCTACTGGACCACCTTCTCCAACGTCACCGGGCTGGCCGACGGCGCACCGGTCAAGCTCAACGGCGTCGACGTCGGCTTCGTCGAGCGCATCGAGCTCGCCGAGGACCCTGAGCAGCAGCGCATCCGGGTCCGATTCACGGTCAACGCCCGTTACACCGAGCGTCTGCGCGAGGACACCCTGGTGTGGATCAAGAGCATGGGCCTGCTCGGCGACAAGTACCTCGAGATCCGGGGCGGCACACCGTCGTCACGACGCATCCTCGAGGGCGGGACAGTGCCCGGGCAGGACCCCGCCGAAGTCGCGCGCCTGGTGGCCTCGGGCGAGGACGTGATGGCCAACCTGATCGCGATCTCCGCGAGCCTCAGGGCCATCCTGCACCGGGTCGAGACCGGCGAGGGGCTGCTCGGCGAGCTCACCCGGACCTCCGCCCAGGGCCGTCAGCTCGCCGACGACGTCGCCACCACCGCCGCCCTGCTGCGCGCGATCCTCGCCCGCGCCGAGGCCGGTGAGGGCGTCATCGGCCAGCTGCTGGTCGACACCGGCGCCGGCCGGGAGCTGGTCGCCGACGCCGGCGCCGCGGCACGCTCGCTGCGCGAGGTCTCGTCCACCGTCGCCTCCGACCTGGCCCGCGACGACACCGTCTACGCCGCGCTGCTGCGCGATCCCCGCGGCGGCCGACTGCTGCTCGACACCATTGCCGCCCTGCGCGACACCAGCGAGGCCCTCGGCGCCGCGGTCGAGGAACTGGCCCGGGGCGAGGGCACCCTGCCGCGGCTGATGCAGGACCGCGAGTACGCCGACGACTTCCTCGCCGACCTCGCCGACCTCATGGCCAACCTGCGCTCGGTGTCGGACAAGGTCGACCGGGGAGACGGCGCCGCCGGCGCCTTCGTCAACGACCCCCAGCTCTATGAGGACCTCGAGCACGTCGTCCGCGGCGTCAAGCAGTCCAAGGTCACCTCGTGGTTCGTCCGCAACCGGCGTGCCGCCGGCGAGAAGGCCGCGGCGGAGGAGGCGGCCGAAACGGCCGAAGCGGCCGGGCGGTGACCGGGGCGGCGGCAGCGGCAGCGGGCAGGGACAGGGACAGGTGCCAGGGACGGCGACGGGCGACAGGGTCAGCGATCAGACGCTGCTCGTTGCTGCTGACGCTGATTACCGTGGCGGTTCAGCGGCAGCGGGCTACGCGCGCAGGAGAGGGACGCCGTAGGCGTCGAGGTGCCCGTCTCGGGTGCACAGGGTGTAGCCTCCCAGCGCCTGGGCGACCAGCAGCCGGTCGAAGGGGTCGCGGTGGTGCCAGGGCAACGCCCGTACCCGAAGCGCATCCTGGAAGCTCACCGGAATCACCGCGAAGCCGACCTCGCGCACGGCGGGCTCGAGCCACGACTCGGCCGGCCCGGGGAGCGCGATCTTTCCCAGGGACTGCTTCACGGCGATCTCGAGCGCCGTCACCGCGCTGACGACCACTTCGTTCTCCGGGTCGCCAAGGGCCCGGCGGGCACCCGCTGACAGCCGCTCCGGCTCGGCCAGAGCCCAGATCACCACGTGGGTGTCGAGCAGCAGGTTCACGGCTCGCCGCCCTCGAACGCCAGCTGAAGGTCCAGAGGGAGCTCGTCGAAGTCCTCGGCGACGCGGATCTGAGCCCGGTACAGCCCGAGCCTTCGGGGCGCCTCGGGTTCGGCCAGGGGCACCAGGCGGGCCACCGGCCGGCCGGATCGGGCGATGACGATCTCCTCCCCCGCCGCCGCCCGATCGACGAGCCGGGAAAGGTGGGTCTTGGCCTCGTGGAGGTTCACCTGTGACATCTTCGGCTCCCGGACTGAGTCTAGCTGAGTCCGATTCCGACCTCAACACTCCGCGGTGGTGTGTCGCGCAACGATTCCCGAAACCGCCCGGGTCGGCGGCGACCCCACCCGCACGACCGCCCGTCCCAGT
>CAZKKP010000062.1:8916-13469 GCA_964553295.1 uncultured Thermoanaerobaculia bacterium
CCGTCGCCGCCTGCCACCACGTCCAGGACACGCAGGTCGCCCCGTACTTCATCCACTGGCGCGTGCGCAAGCCCGGGTGAGCGCAGGTGGAAGCTCGCACACGAGGCATTGTGGACGCGGCGGCGACCCCTCCCGCACGACCGCCCGTCCCAGTCACCGACCCTGGTCGGTGCCGCTGGCCACTGCCGCTGACGCCGATCACTGGTCGTTGCCCACTGTCGCTGATCGCTGTCGCTGTCCCCGATCCCCGCCCCGGCCCTAGAAGCGAGGACCCTCGACGAGCAGGCGCTGGGCGAGGGCGCGGCCGGGGTCGGTGAGCTCGAGGAGCTCGCCCGAGGGTCGCACGAGCCGGCGGGCGACAGCGTGCCGGACGACCCTCTCGGTGAACGGTGCCGACCACTGCAGGTGGCGGTACAGGGTGCACAGCCGGTTCTCCTCGACCGCTTCGACGCCGTGCTCGTGGTGGGCGAGGTGGACGACGAGCAACCGACCGGCGAACTCGAGACGCTGAAGGCGCCGGCGGCGCACCTGGGTGAGGATGCCCCGGTCCGGTGCGAGGAGGAAGACGATGGCGAACTGGATCCCGGCGACTGTGGCCATGGCGCCCGCGATCGACAGGTCGCCGGCAAAGGCCACCGCGGCGCCGAGCAGCGACGCCGACACGGCGAAGCCGACGCTGGCGGCCAGCATCGACCCGAAGCGCTCGGTCACCAGGAGGGCGGCGGCCGGTGGGGCGACCATCAGGGCGACCACCAGGATCGAGCCGACCGCCTGGAAGGCCCCCACCGCGGTGACCGAGACCAGGGCCATCAACCCGTAGTGGAGCAGCGCCGGCGAGAAGCCGAGCAGCGCGGCGAGGGGCGGGTCGAGGGTCGAGAGCTTGAGCTCCTTGAAGGCCACCGTCACGGCGGCGAGATTGAGCAGCAGGATCCCGCCCATGGTCCACAGCGCCTTTGGACCGAGGCTCCGCCCCCCGACCACGAGCTGGTCGAAGGGCGCCAGGGCGAGCTCGCCGAGGAGGACGGCGTCGGTGTCGAGGTGGACCCCGGCGGCGCCCCGGGCGACCAGGATGACGCCGATCGAGAACAGCGCTGGGAAGACCAGGCCGATCGCGGCGTCCTCGCCGACCAGGCCGGAGCGGCTCACGGTCTCGATCAGGACCACGGTGAGGAGGCCCGCGGCGGCGGCGGCGACCACCAGGAACGGAGAGCTCAGGTTGCCGGTCACGAGGAAGGCGAGCACGATCCCGGGCAGGATGGCGTGCGAGATGGCGTCGGACACCATCGCCATCCGTCGCAGCACTAGCAGGGCGCCGGGCAGGGCCGCCGCGACTGCGGTCACCACCGCCACCGCCACCATCGCCGCCTCAGGCGACATCGCCCCCCCCTTCCCGCTCGAGCACCCGACGGGCCTCCCGACGGCCGAGCTCGGTCGGCGCCCACAGGCCGCCGCCGACGGACCGGGCCAGGCTGCGGGCGGCCAGGGCCTCCAGCGCCGCGCCGACGTCGACCTCGCGCGGGCTCATGGTCTTCAGCACCGCCACCCGGTGGCCGTGCTCGGGTTCGTCAGGATGCTGCTGGGCCAGCGCGTACAGGTGCATCAACACCGGGTCCAGGCGCGGCGCCCGGCGCGCTCGGGCGAGCCGGAGCCGGCGCCACAGCAGACCTCGACGAGGCGCCGCGAGCAGCGAGACGACGACGGCGACGCTGAGCACCAGGATCACCGTCGGCCCGGTCGGCAGCCGCGGCAGGGTCGAGGACAGCACCGCGCCGACGACGCCCGCCGAGGCCCCGAAGAGCCCGGCGAGCACGACCATCGTGCCGAGTCGGTCGGTCCACTGGCGGGCGGCCGCTGCCGGCGCGACGAGCATCGCCGACATCAGCACCACGCCGACGGTCTGCAGACCGATAACGATCGCCACCACCAGGAGCACCGTCAGCAGCGCGTCCGCCCGCCCCATCGCGAGGCCCAGGCTGGCGCCGAACTCGGCGTCGAAGGCGAGCAGCTTGATCTCCTTCCAGGCGGCCGCCAGTAACGCGAGGGCGGTCACCGAGAGCACCGCCATGGTCACAACGTCACGCTCGAGCAGCGCCGCCGCCTGGCCGAAGAGGAAGGTCTCGATCCCGGCCTGGGCTGCGTCCGGTCGTTTTTGCAGGACCGTCAGCAGCACCAGACCAAAACCGAAGAACACCGACAGCAGCATGCCGAGGGCGCTGTCCAGGGGCACCCGGCTGCGGCGCACGACGGCGCCGACCGCCAGCGTTCCCAGCCAGCCGGCGATCGCCGCGCCGGCCATGATGACCAGCGGCGCCTTGGAACCGGTGAACAGGAAAGCGAGCACGATGCCGGGCAGGGCGGCATGGCTGAGGGCATCGCCGAGCAGGCTCTGGCGGCGGAGCACGGCGAAGCTCCCCAGCGCACCACTGGTCAGGCCGAGCACCCCCGAGCCGGCGGCCACCACCTGGAGCGTATGGTCGCGAACGAGCTCGAGCACCGTCAGACCCCGCTCCCGGTCCCGACCTCGGCGAGCACTCCGACCCGGCCGCCGAAGGTCAGCCGCAGGTTGTCCTCGGTGAAGACCTCCGAGACGCGCCCGGAGTCGATGAGGCGCACGTTGACCAGGGCCAACCAGTCGAAGTACTCGGGCACGGTCTGCAGGTCGTGGTGGACCGCGAGCACGGTATGACCGTCGCCGGCGAGCCGGTCGAGCACGGCGACGATGGCGCGCTCGGTGGGTGCGTCGACGCCCTGGAAGGGCTCGTCGAGGATCACGATCTCGGCCTGCTGGACCAGCGCCCGGGCGAGCAGCACCCGCTGCTGCTGGCCTCCCGAGAGCTGGGCGATGGGCCGTCCCAGGTACTGGGCCATGCCGACCTTGTCCAGCGCCTCCCGGGCCGCCTCGCGCTCGGCCGGCCCCGGTCGCCGCCACCAGCCGAGTCGGCCGTAGGTGCCCATGGTGACCACATCGAGCACGTCGGTCGGGAAGTCCCAGGCCAGGCTCGCCCGCTGCGGCACGTAGGCGATCTGACCGCGGGCACGCTCGAGCGCGCGGCCGAACACCCGCACCTCGCCGGCGACCGGCGGCACCAGGCCCATGATGGCCTTGATCAGCGTGCTCTTGCCGGCGCCGTTGGGACCGACGATCGCCATCTTGACGCCGCTGGGGACGGCGAGGTCGACGTCCCAGAGCACCGGCTCGTCGGCGTACGCCACCGTAAGGTCCTCGACCTCGATCGCCCAGCGCGGTCCGGGTTCGGTCGGCACTACCCGCCCTCCGATTCAGAACCGCGTCGACACACCGAAGCCCACGAGGAAGTCCGGTCCCTCGTCCGTGAGCCGGCGGGCGACCAGTGCGTCGAGCTGGAGGTCTTCGCTGAGGAGATGCGTGATCCCCGTCTGCAGGGTGACGGTGCTGGGTCCGCGACGCTCTTCTCGCTCGATCACCACGAGCTCGAAGAAGGCGCCGGTCGCCTCGCTGAGGGCCACCCCGAGGGCGCCGCTGACCCAGACGCTGGTGACCCGCTGGTCGTCGTCCTCGAGACGAGCGAGCCCGAGGTTGGAGCCGAACGACCAGTTGCCGCCGAGCTCCCAGCCGCCACAGAGTATCGCCGTCGGCTGCCAGGCGTCAGCGGTGACCTCGTCGCCGCCGGTCGGCGCCGTCGTGGCGACGACCAGAGCCCAGTCGGCCCCGGAGAAGAAGCCGTCACCTCGGGCCGTGGCCAGCTGGACCTTGGCGCCGACGACGAGGTCGGCGAGGCCGTCGGTGGTCGTCCGGCCGTCGTCGACCCGCTCCCACGTCGGGAATCCGAGGCGAAGCTCGAGGCCTCGAGCCACACCCCAGCGACCGAGCAGCTCGCCGATCGTGGTCTCCTCGACGCCGTCCTGGATCTCGGCAAAGGTCACACCACCTTCGAGCTGCAGCCGGCCACGGTCGACGACCGTGGCACTCTCGGTGAAGTCCGGCCGGTCGCTGACCAACGGCTCGCCCGCCCCGGCCGGCGCGGCAAGGCCCCAGGAGAGGGCGGCGACAAGGACAAGAGGAATGGTCTTCAGTCGAGTCACGGGGACGTCTCCTGTTCGGCGCCGAGAGCTTCAGCGATGGTCGCCACGTTCTCGCGCACGGCGCCGACGTAGCTTGCGGCCGGGGTGCCCGGGCTGCCGAGGGCGTCCGAGTACAGGCTGCCGCCGATCGCCACCCGGTGACCGCGGGCGGCGACGGCCTCGGTGAGCGCCTGGATCGAGCGGGGCGCCACCGAGGACTCGACGAAGACCGCCGGCAGCCGCCGGGCGGTGATGAAGTCGGCGAGCCGCTGGACGTCGGCGGCGCCGGCCTCGGCGACGGTGCTGATGCCGAGCAGGCCGCGCACCTCGAGGCCGTAGGCGCGACCGAAGTAGGCGAAGGCGTCGTGGGCGGTCACCAGCACCCGCTGTTCGTCGGGGATCGTCGCCAGTCGGTCGCGGACCTCGGCGTCGAGGGCCTCGAGCTCGGCTCGGGTTGCGGCGGCCCGCTCGCGGAAAGCGGCGGCCCGCTCCGGGTCGACCGCAGCGAGGGC
>CAZKKP010000063.1:0-8388 GCA_964553295.1 uncultured Thermoanaerobaculia bacterium
CTCGCAGCCGCCACCGAGGGCATAGCCGTTGACCGCGGCGACCACCGGCTTGCCCATCCGCTCGAAGCGCCGGAAGACCGCCTGCCCACGGAGTGCGAACTCCCGGGCGGCCACCGGACCGAGGGTGTTGAGCTCGGCGATGTCGGCGCCCGCGACGAAGGCCTTCTCACCCGCGCCGGTCACGACCACCGCGAGCACCTCCGGATCGGCCGCGGCTGCGGCAGCGGCCAGGTCGAGCTCGGCGACGGTCGTCACGTTCAGAGCGTTGAGCTTCTGCGGGCGGTTGACGGTGATCCAGCGGATCCCCTCCCGGTCCGTGATCTCGAGATTGCCGAAGTCCATGGAAACCCCCTTCCGCCGCGTGACGTGACACTCCCTGCCGCACACCCGGCTGTAAGTGCCAGAGTACATCGCCCCACGGCCGACGGGACAACCGAGCTCACCTCACCCTGCCCGCGGAGCGGGCGGCGAGCCGGCTCACGCGGTCGAGCCGCCAGAGATACCAGCTGCGTCCGAGACGGCCGACGTCCGGGCCCCAGTCTCCCGCCAGCATCGCCGCGAGCTGGCGACGTCGAAAGCCGGTGGCGGCAGCCCAGCCGAGAAGGCCGTTCTCCGCAGCCCGCGCCAGCGCGCGTTCGAGCAGCGATCCGAGCGCAATCGCCCGCCGGGCGTGACTGACGGTCGCCCCGAACTGGCCGGCGGCCGGCGACCGACCGGCGGAGAGCACGAGGTCTGCCTCCCAGGCCGCCAGGCTCGCCCCGACCACCCCGGTGGCGGCTCTCCCCGGCAGGCCTGGTCCACCACAACCGGCCGCCGTCCCGACCGCGACCCAGCCTTCACCGGCCTGCGCCAGGAGGTGCTGGCCGACCCCCTCGGTGAGTGTGCGCAGCCCGTGGAGCGGACCGCCCAGCGCCTCGGCCACGAACGGCGGCAACCCCTCGACGACATGGGCTGCGTCGCTCTCGGCGTTCATGACGACCACGCCGCCGACACCCCCCTCGCCGGAGTCGCAGCGCTGCAGCCAGTGGCCTTGGGACAGCACCACGACGAGCTGATCCCCACGAGCACCGATCGACGTCGCGGTCGCCGCCAGCCGACTCCGGCGCGGTCCGCGCCGCGGCGCCAGCTGGCCCAACGCAGCCGCCATGAACGACAGTGGTCCGGTCGCGTCGACGACGATGCGCGCCTCGAAGGTCCGCTCTCGACCGGCGCCGTCCCGCGCCCGGACCCCGATGATCCTTCGCTGGTCCCAGAGAGGAACTGCCGCGGCGTATCCCACGAGCCAGCTGACGCCCTGGTCGACGGCGGCGCGACGCAGCTCGGCGACGGCGCACCCACGGTCGAGCAGGACGATCTCGGGCCCTTCCTGAAGGGTCACGGCGTCGAGCCGCCCGACCAGCTCGAGGCCTGTCGCCCGTCGGCAGGTGTCGCTCCTCTGAAGGGCACCCTGCCAGCCGAGCTCCGCGAGCAGGCTCCAGCTCCGTCGGTCGAGCAGGAGACGACCGGGGGAGACCTCCCGGGTCCGGTCGAGCAGGATCACCCGGTGCCCGGCTCGGGCCAGGAAACCGGCTGCGATCGTGCCCGTGAGACCGGCCCCGAGCACCAGCACGTCGCTCCGATCTCCACCGGCGCGCGATGGACGAGCAGCTGGCGAGGTCACCGCGGCATCTTACGACCCGCGGCCGGGCCCGCCACGCCGCAGCACGGCATATCCCCTCCAACCCCTTGCCAACCTGCGGCACATCGTGGAGAATGAATGAGTGTTCATTCACCTTTCGCGGGGGCGGGCTCACCGGGGTTCCGGCCGACGCGACAGCAACCTACAGACCGGGAGGTAGATCCATGCGCACTGAGATTCGCAGGGTCGCGGTACTCGGAGCCGGGGTGATGGGCTCGGGCATCGCCGCCCATCTCGCCAACGCCGGCATTCGGGTCCTGCTCTTGGACATCGTGCCACCGAAGCTGTCGGAGCAGGAGGAGCGCCAAGGGCTGACCCCAGAGCACCCGAAGTTCCGCAACAAGCTCGCCCTGGCCGGCCTCGATGGCATCAAGAAGTCAAAGCCGGCGCTACTCTACTCGCCGCGGTTTCTGCCCTTGATCGAGATCGGCAACTTCGAGGACGACTGGCACCGGCTGGCCGAGTGCGACTGGATCATCGAGGTCGTGGTCGAGCGCCTCGACATCAAACAGAAGGTGTTCGGCCGGATTGAAGAGGTCCGCAAGCCAGGTTCGATCGTCTCCTCGAACACCTCCGGGCTGTCCATCAAGGGCATGACCGAGGGCCGCTCCGAAGACTTCAGGAAGCACTTCCTGGTCACCCACTTCTTCAACCCGGTCCGCTACATGAAGCTGCTCGAGCTGGTCGCCGGTGAGGACACCTCCCCCGAGGTGATCCGCTTCCTCACCGACTTCGGCCGCTTCCGCCTCGGCAAGGGCATCGTCTTCGGCAAGGACACCCCCAACTTCGTCGGCAACCGCAACGGGGTCTACGGCATCGTCTCGACCTTGAAGGCGATGATGGAGTTGGACTACCAGGTCGACGAGGTGGACGCGATCACCGGGCCGGCCATGGGCCATCCGTCGAGTGCGACCTTCGGCACCGCCGATCTGGTCGGCATCGACGTTCTCGCCCACGTCATCCAGACTATCAAGGACGGCTGCCCGGACGACGAGGAGCGCGAGCTCTTCGAGGTACCGGAGTTCATCCAGCGCATGATCGACAGCGGGGCGCTGGGCCGCAAGACCAAGGACAAGGGCGGCTTCACCCGGGTCGAGAAAGCGCCGGACGGCGCCAAGACCAAGCTCGTCGTCGACTGGAAGACCGGCGACTACCGGCCGAGAGAGAAGTACTCCTACGCCTCCCTCGGAGCCGCCAAGAAGGCTCACGACGTCCGCCGGCGCCTCAAGGGGCTGGCCTTCGCCGACGACCGCGCCGGCGCCTTCAGCTGGCGTCTGCTGCGCGACACCCTGGCCTACACCTCCCGCCGATTCGGCGAGATCTCCGACACCATCGTCGACGTCGACAACGCCCTGAAGTGGGGCTTCAACTGGGAGCTCGGGCCCTTCGAGACCTGGGATGCGCTGGGCGTCACCCAGGTGCTCGAGCGGATGCAGGCCGAGGGTGTCCAGCCGGCCCGGTGGGTGCTCGACATGGTCGCCGCCGGCCATGACAGCTTCTACCTCGAGTCCGCTGACGGCCGGCAGTACTGGGACCCGGAGAGCCGGGCCTATGTCAAGGAGCCGAAGCCCGACTCCTTCATCGTGCTCGCCGACCTCAAGCGGGACGAGAAGCGCACAGTCTTCGGCAACAAGGGCGCCTCCCTCGTCGACCTCGGCGACGGCATCGCCTGCGTCGAGTTCCACTCGAAGCTGCAGCCCAAGCTCAACCCGGTCGACGACCAGATCATGGAGCTCATGCACAAGGGCCTCGAGATCGCCGAGCGCGACTTCCGCGGCCTGGTCATCCACCACCAGGGTGAGAACTTCTGTGCCGGCGCCAACCTGCTGATGATCCTCGAGGGCATCCAGGCCGGGCAGTGGGCGGCCATCGACGAGATGATCCGCTCCTTCCAGGCCATGACCACCGGCCTGCGAAACTCGAGCATCCCGGTCGTCACCGCGCCCTTCGGCTTCACCTTCGGCGGTGGCTGCGAGATCACCATGGGCGGCGACCGCGTGTGCGCCGCGGCCGAGACCTACATCGGACTGGTCGAGGTCGGCGTCGGCCTGATCCCGGCCGGCGGCGGCTGCCTGTTCATGCTCGAGCGGGTGCTGGAAGGCGTCGATGAGCCGGTGCTGTCGCAGCTGCCCTTCATCCGCATCGCCTTCGAGAACATCGGCATGGCCAAGGTCGCCACCTCCGGCGAGGAGGCCCGCGACCGCAAGTTCCTGCGGCCGTGGGACAGGGTCGAGATCAACCGCGACCAGCAACTGCACACCGCCAAGATGATGGCCATCGGCATGGCCGAGGAGGGCTATCGGCCGCCGCTGCCGAAGACCCTGGCTCTGCCCGGCGAGGAGGGCCTCGCGACCCTCAAGATGATGCTCCACAACATGAAGCTGACGCACTGGATCTCGTCCCACGACGAGCTGATCGCCATCCACCTGGGACGGATCCTGACCGGCGGCGACACGACCGTCAACGACCCGGTCAGCCAGCAGACCATCCTGGATCTCGAGCGCGAGGCCTTCCTCTCGCTGTGCGGCGAGCCGAAGACCCAGGACCGGATCAAGTACATGCTCGTCAACAACAAGCCGCTGCGGAACTAGGAAAGGAGCGAGACGATGCGCGACGCTGTCATCGTTTCCGTCGCCCGCACCCCGATCGGTCGGGCGAAAAAGGGCAGCCTCAAGGACACCCGCCCCGAGTACTTCTCCGCGAAGATGCTCGAGGCACTCGTCGACCGCACTCCGGGCCTGGAGAAGGCGATGGTCGAGGACATCATCTTCGGCTGCGCCATGCCCGAGGGCGAGCAGGGCATGAACATCGCCCGACTGATCGCGTTTGCCGCCGGCTTCCCGGTCGAGGTCCCGGCCATGACCGTGAACCGCTTCTGCTGCTCCGGCTCGCAGACCATCGCGCTGGCCGCCGACACCATCAAGGCCGGCGGCGCCGACATCATCGTCGCCGGCGGCGTCGAGTCGATGTCGATGGTCGCGATGGGCGGCAACAAGCCCATCGCCTACCCGGGGCTCATGGAGATGATGCCCAACGCCTACGCCGCCATGGGCACCACCGCCGAGGTTGTGGCCCGCAAGTTCAACATCACGCGCGAGATGCAGGACGAGTTCGCGTACCACTCGCACATGAAGGCGGCGGCGGCGATCGATGCCGGCAAGTTCAAGGACGAGATCGTGCCGCTTCAGGTCCGCACCCGTGACAACGGCGCGTGGACCGAGCTCAACTTCGACACCGACGAGGGCCCGCGCAAGGACACCACGGTGGCGGGGCTCGCCAAGCTGCGCCCGGTGTTCGACCCCAAGGGCACCGTCACCGCCGGCAACGCCTCGCAGATCAACGACGGCGCCGCTGCCGCGGTGGTCATGTCGCTGGACCGGGCCCGCGAGATGGGCCTTGCTCCCATCGCCTTCGTCCGCGAGTGGGCGGTGGCCGGCGTCGAGCCCGACATCATGGGCATCGGCCCCGCGGCCGCCGTGCCCAAGCTCCTGAAGAAGGCCGGGCTCCAACTGGACGACATCGACGTGATCGAGATCAACGAGGCATTCGCCTCGCAGTCGGTCTACTGCGTCAACCAGCTCGGCCTCGACCCCGCCAAGACCAACGTCAACGGCGGCGCCATCGCCACCGGCCACCCCCTCGGGGCCACCGGCGCGGTGCTCACCGTCAAGCTCCTCGGAGAACTCAAGCGCCGCTCCGCCAAACGCGGCATCGTCACCATGTGCATCGGCGGCGGCATGGGCTTCGCGTACCTTCTCGAGATGGCCTGATCCGCCCTCTCGTTTCTCCTTCGGCGCCCCGGCTCCCCGGAGCCGGGGCCTTTTCGTGCGAGATATCGGCTGTCAGCTACTTCAAGCGGTCCTCGATGTGGCGGAGGATCTGCTCCGAGACCGCCTTGTCGCCGAGGGTGCCGACGCGGACCCGGACCCGGGTCTCGGCCAGGTCGAGGGACTTGAGGTTCACCCGGACCCTGGTGCCGTCGGCCATGCGCGCCGTGACCTCGCCCTTGAGCTTGTCGGTGACCGAGTCCACGGCGACGAAGTCGAGCCCGGCGAGCGCCGCCGCGGCGGCCTTCTCCACCTCGGGCAGGGGCTCGACGAGCACTGCCTCAAGACGGGCCCGGTACCAGGTCCAGTTGACGGCCCCGACGGCCCCGTCTGCCGCCGTCGAGGCGCACCCAAACAGCAGCGACACCGCGAGCAGCAACGGCAGGATTCTCGTGATCATGAAAGAAGCCTAGCGCGAAGATCGCACGCCGTCGAGTGCCCGCGGCCCCCGTCATGGCGAGCGAAGCGCAAGATCCTCAGCCGCGCTCTCGAGAGTCACCTCACCGAAGCCACAGGCCCAGACATGTTGGCACGCCTGGGGCTGAGGCATCTCGACCGACCAACGTGGCGTGCCCGGCGAGCGGCGATCACCCCACCCCAAGCATGGCGCGGAGGCGGTCGCCGAGCTCGGCGACCACCGCCACCAGCACCTCGGCGTCGAAGAGCGGCCCGAGATCGGTTTGCCGGCAGTGCAGCGGCCGAGGACCCCACCCATGTTGAGCAGCTGCACGGTGTCGGTTGGGGTCAACGACTCGGGCACCTCGCCGGCCCCACAGTGCGGTAAAGTGGCGGAGCTCAGGGGTCGACCGCTGCTCGACCGGACCGAGCCGTCGCCGAGTGTGGAGGAAGGGTCATGGCCAAGGGTCAGGTGCAGAAGTCGAAGGTCAACAAGCCCAAGCTCTCCGTCAAGGAAAAGAAGGCGAAGAAGGCGGCCAAGGCCGCCAAGATCGCGAAGTAGTCGCGGGGCGGTTGCCGCGCAGCAACATCACGCGATCGCCGTTGGCGACGCCGAGGTCGGCGAAAGCGTCGGCCGGCGCAGCGCTGCGGCGTAGGAACTCGTGCGCGCCGATCGCCCCCGCTCGGGTTCTCGGCTGCGGACTGCGAGGTCCCTTGACAACAGCTGCACGCTGCGGGTCGACAAGGGTCGGGGCGGCGGGAACCACTCGAGGCAGGAATTTGTGACCCCCGGCTCCAAGATCCTGGGCGCAGGCGTGAGCTGTCGCGGCCGCAGCGGCTCGGGGCGACTTGCGACGACGGTTGCGCCGGGCTACCCTGCGAGGTCGGGGAGGTGGCATGGCGGACGTCATCGGGATCCGGCGCGAGACCAAGAGCACCTGGGAGCGGCGGACGCCGATCACCCCTCAGCTGGCAGGCCGCCTGGTGCAGGCCCAGGGCCTCGAGGTGCTGGTGCAGTCGTCGGCCAGGCGCGTGTTCTCCGACCTCGAGTTCGCCCACGCCGGGGCGGCCGTGACCGGAGACCTGTCCGGCGCCAAGGTGGTGTTCGGGGTCAAGGAGATCCCGCCCGAGTTCCTCGCTCCCGACACGGCCTACGTGTACTTCGCCCATGTCATCAAGGGGCAGCCGCACAACATGGCGATGCTCCAGCGCCTGCTCGAGCTGCGCTGTACCCTGATCGACTACGAGAAGGTCGCCGACGGCGAGGGCCGGCGGCTGATCTTCTTCGGACGCTTCGCCGGCCTCGCCGGCATGGTCGACACCCTGTGGACCCTGGGCCGACGGCTGGCCGAGAGCGGCCACGCGACGGCGCTCGCCGAGCTCGAGCCGGCCCACGGCTACGACAGCCTGGACGAGGCCAAGGACGCGGTCCGAGCCGCCGGGCGAAGCTTCGCCGCCCACCCACCGGCCGTCGTGGCGCCGCTCGTCATCGGCGTCGCCGGCTACGGCAACGTCGCCCGCGGCGCCCAGGAGATCCTGCACCAGCTTCCCCACGAGGTGGTCGAGCCCGAGGACCTCGAGGCCCGGGGGCTCGACGCGGGTACGGCGCCGATCCGCGTCGTCACCTTCCGCGAGCAGCACCTGGTCGAGCCGTGCACTCCCGGGGCGAGCTTCGACCTCGAACACTACTACGCCCACGGCGGCGACTACCGCTCGCGCTTCGCCCGGTACCTGCCCTCCCTGTCGCTGCTGGTCAACTGCAACTACTGGGACGAGCGCTACCCGCGCCTGGTGACCCGGGCCGAGCTCGCTGCGCTGTGGTCCTCGGACACGCGGCCGCGGCTCGAGGTGATCGGCGACCTCGGCTGCGACATCGACGGCGCGGTCGAGTGCACGGTGCGCGCCACCGACCCCTCGGACCCGGTGTTCGTCTTCGAGCCCGCAACCGGTCGCGCGGACGCCGGCTTCTCCGGCGAAGGTCCGGCCGTGCTCGCGGTGGACATCCTGCCGGCGGAGCTGCCCCGGGACGCGTCGGAGGAGTTCGCCCGCGCCCTCGGCCGCTTCGTGCCGGCGATCGCCCGCGCCGACTACTCGGTCGCCTTCGAGGAGCTCGCCTTACCCCCCGAGATCAAGCGGGCGGTGATCGTCCACCGCGGCCAGCTGACGCCGGACTACCGGCACCTCGCCAGCCACCTCGAGAGTCGCTGACCGCCACCTGGCGAAGCCGCCTGCCCAGGGCGCGCGATCCGCGGTCGAGCGCGGCCTCGACCCTGGTGCTCCTCACCATGAGAATGGTCACGCACCGAGGGCGCCGACGCGCCCGCCCGCCGGTGCACCGCGACCGAGGCGTACCCTTGCCGTACGTCGACGGAGCGAAATGCCGGCAGGCGGGATGCAGCGGCGTCCGAATGCCAGCGTGCTTGTGACGAGGAGTAAAGGGCGACCCTGGCAGGTGGATTCCTGAGCGCCGACGCTCACCCCTCACTC
>CAZKKP010000063.1:8488-13296 GCA_964553295.1 uncultured Thermoanaerobaculia bacterium
TCACCCCTCACTCCTCACCCCGCCCGCCGCGGGCGGCGGGCGGCGCCGTCAAGCGCCCATCGGCGCGTGGTTGGTTATCATGCCGCCCATGACCGACACTCCGGCGTCGCCGCGCACCCTCGCCTCGCGGATCCCCCGCGGCGGCACCACCGACCCCGACAGAATCCTCGAGCTGTTCCTCGACTGGACCTCGGAGCTCGGCTTCGAGCTCTACCCGGCCCAGGAGGAGGCGCTGCTCGAGGCGCTTGCCGACCGGCACGTCGTGCTCTCGACCCCGACCGGCTCGGGCAAATCGCTGGTGGCGATGGGGCTGCACTTCAAGGCCCTGTGCGAGGGCCGGACGTCGTACTACACCTCGCCGATCAAGGCGCTGGCGTCGGAGAAGTTCTTCGCCCTGTGCGACCAGCTCGGCCCCGAGAACGTCGGCATGCTCACCGGCGACGCCTCGATCAACCCGTCGGCGCCGGTCATCTGCTGCACCGCCGAGGTGCTCGCCAACCTCGCGCTACGCCTCGGCGACCGGCTCGAGGCGGCCTCGGTGGTGATGGACGAGTTCCACTACTACGCCGACCGCGACCGCGGCTGGGCCTGGCAGGTGCCGCTGGTCACCCTGCCGCGCACTCGCTTCCTGCTGATGTCAGCGACCCTGGGAGACATGTCCGCGATCGCCCGGCGGCTCGAGGACGCAACCGGCATCGAGGTCGCGTCGGTGACCTCGGTCGAGCGACCGGTGCCGCTCGAGTTCGAGTGGCGGGAGACGGTGCTCCACGACACCGTCATGGACCTGGTGTCCGGCGGTCGTGCGCCGGTCTACGTCGTCAACTTCACCCAGCGCGACTGCGCCGAGCTCGCCCAGAAGCTCACCTCGCTGCCGCTGACCACCAAGGACGACAAGCAGGCGATCCGCGACGCTCTCGGCGACGCCCGCTTCCTCACCCCCTACGGCCGTGAGTTCCGACGCTTCCTCTCCTTCGGCATCGGCGTCCACCACGCCGGGCTGCTGCCGAAGTACCGACTGACGGTGGAGCAGCTCGCCCAGCGCGGTCTGCTGAAGATCATCTCGGGCACCGACACCCTCGGCGTCGGGGTCAACATCCCGATCCGCACGGTGCTTTTCACCGCGCTTGCCAAGTACGACGGCCGCAAGGTCACCCACCTCAAGGTGCGCGACTTCCTGCAGATCGCCGGGCGCGCCGGGCGCAAGGGCTTCGACGACCGCGGCTGGGTGGCTGCCCAGGCGCCGGAGCACGTCATCGAGCGCAAGCGCGAGGAAGCCAAGGCGGCCTCCGGCGGCGGCAACAAGAAGAAGCTCAAGTCGGTGCGGAAGGCCGGCGAGGGCGAGGTCTCCTGGACCGAGGAGACCTTCGCCCGCCTCCAGGCGTCGCCGCCCGAACGGCTCGAGTCGCGCTTCCGTCTGACCCCCGGCATGGTCGTCGACCTGCTCCACCGGGACGCCGCCGAGAACGACCCCGACCACCGCAACTTCCACGCCATCCGCTCCCTCGTGGCCGCCAGCCACGAGGACGAAGCCGCGAGGCGGCGGCACCTGCAACGCGCCGCCGAGATCCTACGATCGCTCGATCGCGAGCACATCATCCGCATGGTCCCGGATGTCGCCTCCGGCTACCGCTGGGTGGTGGTGAACGAGGATCTCCAGGTCGACTTCTCGCTCTTCCACACCCTGTCGCTGTTCCTCGTCGACGGCATCTCGCGGCTCGAGCCGGAGTCCGAGAGCCACGCTCTGGATCTGCTCTCGATGGTCGAGTCGGTGCTCGAGAACCCCGAGGTCATTCTCCGTCGCCAGGTCGACAAGGCCAAGGACGAGCTCGTCAACCGGCTCAAGGCCGAGGGAGCGTCCTACGAGGAGCGGATGCAGAAGCTCGACGAGGTCACCCACCCGCAGCCGGCGGTGGAGCTGATCCTGACCGCCTTCGAGCTCTTCAGGGTCAAGCACCCCTGGGTCGGCGGCCGACTGATCCAGCCCAAGTCGATCGCCCGAGAGATGATCGAGGAGTACCTCGGCTTCGGCGAGTACGTCCGCCGCTACGGCATCCAGCGCCAGGAGGGGGTCCTGCTGCGCTATCTCTCCCAGGCCTACAAGACTCTCGACCAGAACGTGCCCGACCAGTTCAAGAACGAGGCCGTCTGGGACCTGGTCGGGTTTCTCCGAGCGGTGCTCGAGCGCACCGACACGTCGCTCATCGAGGAGTGGGAGTCCCTGGTCCACCCCGAGCTCCGCTTCCAGGGCGCCTCGACCCGGGACACCCACCGCCACCTCGTCGTCGAGGAGCTGCTCGCCGACCCGCGCCGCTTCATCTCCAGGGTCCGCGGCGAGCTCCACTCCCTGGTCGCCGCCCTGTCGAGGCGCGAGTGGGAGGAGGCCGCCGCCGCCCTCCGCCAGGGCGCCGAGAGCAGCGCCGCCCACTGGCCGCCGGAGCGCCTCGAGCAGGCGCTGGCGCCGTTTCACGAGCGCTTCGGCGAGATCGTCTTCGACCACCGCGCCCGCCTCGCCGACAAGACCGTCGTCACCCCCGACGGTCACCACCGCTGGCGGGCGACCCAGGTGCTGTGCGACCCCGAGAGCGAGGACCTCTGGCACCTCGCGGTCGAGATCGACCTCAGCGACGCCGAGAACCTCGACGGCCCGATCATCGCGCTCACCACGATCGGCAGCTGAAGGACCCCACCGCAGAGACGGAGGTGAGGGTGGGAAGAACGTGCTGAACCGCAGAGGCCGCAGAGAATCGCAGAGGAAGCCTCGTGTGCTTCTGGGGCGGAAGACCCGTCACTCCTCACGCCTTTCTTCTCACTCCTCACTCTCTGCCGTCAGAGCCTCAAGGCCCGAGGCGGGCTCGATCCCGCAGTCGAGCCCGATCCGGGGGGGGCGCACCGGCGAGTCCAGCTTCTCGTTCTGCGGCTCCGGTGCAGAGACTCCCGACCTCGACGATTCGCCCAGCATCTCGTGCCTGGGCGATACCACGACACCACCCGAGATCAGCCCCTGCGTCAGCCCTTGCGACCGGGATAGACCTCGACCGCGGCGGCGAGGACGCGCATCGCCCTCGCCAGGGTGGCAGCGTCGTACATGAAGGCGATGCGCACCTCGTCGACGCCGGCGCCCGGAGTGACGTAGAAGCCCTCGCCAGGCGCCAGACAGAGGGTCTCGCCGTCGTGGGCGAAGTCGGTGAGCAGCCAGGCGGCGAAGCGCTCGCAGCTGTCGATGGGCAGCCGCGTCATGCAGTAGAAGGAGCCCTCACTGCGGTGCGGGCTGACGCCGGGGATCGCCTTCAGGCCTTCGTAGACCGCGTCGCGTCGGCGCTGGTACTCGCCGCAGAGCTTCTCCGAGTAGGCCCTGCCGTGCTCGAGCATCGGGATGACCATCAGCTGCTCGGCGGTGGGCGCCGACAGCCGCGCCTGGCAGAAGCGCAGGGCGACGGCGACCACCTCGCGGTTCTTCGAGGCCATGCAACCGATGCGCACGCCGCAGGCGTTGAAGCGCTTGGACACGCTGTCGACCACGATGATCCGTTCGGCGAGGTCGCGGTGCCGGCTGAAGGAGCGCACCTCGCCGCCGTCGAACACGAACTCCCGGTAAACCTCGTCGCAGATCACAAAGAGGTCGCGCTCGACTGCCACCCGCGCCACCGCCTCGAGCTCCCCGGCGGTGTAGACGGTGCCCGTGGGGTTCGAGGGGTTGCACAGGAGAATCGCCCGCGTGCGCGGCGTGACCCTCTCCCGGAGCCGGTCGACCGAGCCGAAGTGGTAGGCATCCTCGACCTTGAGTGGGATCGGCGCCATGCGCACGTCGGCCTGGGCGGCGAAGCTCAGGTAGTTGGTGTAGCAGGGCTCGAAGACCAGGATCTCACCGCCGCCGCCGGCGACCACCGCCATGGTGAAGGTGATCGCTTCCGAGGCGCCGTTGGTGACGAGGATGTCCTCCGGCGCGTACTCGATGTCCCAGCTCCGGAAGAAGGCGCTCCACGCCGCGCGGGCCTGGGGCAGGCCCTCCGACGGGGCATAGGCGAGCCGGTTGAGGGCCAGGCCGTGCAGCTCGGCGATCATCTCCGGCGGGGTCGGCATGTCGGGCTGGCCGATGTTGAGGGAGATGATCCGGGTGCCGCGGGCCTCCGCGGCCCGGGCCAACGGCGCCAGCTTGCGGATCGGAGACTCCTGGAGACGGGAAGACTTCTCGGAGAGCGTGGGCACGTCACACCTCCGCGGCGGCAGCCGCGACAGGATTGTAGCCCTCCTCGAGGGCCAGGGCGAGGGCGCCATGAGCCGACTGCTTCGTGCATCGTGAGGGAGCCGAAGAACACCGGATCGCCGGCGAGCGCCGCACCCCGGTCGCGCACACCGCATGGACAGTTTGACGTCGGGCCGAGGTTCTCGCAGAATCGAAGGACGAACCGGAGGGAGGGGTCGACATCGTGCCGTACCGACTCGTGGTCCAGATCGGTGACCGGCTGCTCCGCCTGCCGCTGCGCTCGGGCGAGCTCATCATCGGCTCCAGCGCCGACTGTGATCTGACGGTCCACCACCCGACGATCTCCCGGCGCCATGCGCGCCTCACCGTGGACGCCGACCGGGTCGAGGTCGCCGATCTCGACTCCTCCAACGGCAGCGCCGTAGAAGGCCGCCGGCTGACCGGTCCGCGCGCGCTCGAGGTCGGTCAGACCCTCCGCCTGGGTACGGTCGAGGCGGTGCTCGAGGCCATCGCCGCCGCTGACCTCGAGCCGGCGGTGTCATTCAGCCACGGCGCCAAACCCTCCAGGGACGACGATCACCCCAGCGGGACTACCGCCACCTCG
>CAZKKP010000064.1:0-13100 GCA_964553295.1 uncultured Thermoanaerobaculia bacterium
CGAGGCGCTCCAGCGGCGGCAGGCCGCGGCGCTCGAGGCGGCGGTCGAGCTCGTCGAGGCCGGCGACCGCTTGCTCGAGCTCGGCCGTCTTGCCCGTGAGCTCGGCCTCGAGCCGGTCGAGCCGGCCGAGCTGGGACTCGGTCGGTCGGCCGTCGTAGCCGCTCACCGCGCCGTACAGCTCGCCGATCCGCTCGCGCAGCTCCTGCCGCCCGGCGAGCATGCCGCCGCCCCGGGCCACCACCAGGGTGCCGTGGAGTGCGTCGAGCCTGTCGGCCAGGGAGGCGAGGGCCTGCCGGTCCCGCCCCTCGAGGCGCGACGCACGGTCCCGCGCCTGGTCGCGCAGCTCGGTGACCGACTCGGTGACGAAGGTCAGGTCCTCGAGCATGTGGTAGACCCGCAGCGCGGTGTGCTGCTGGAGACGGCGATCCTCCTCGGGGTGCGGGTTCCGGGGATCCGGGACCAGGGTCACGGCGCCCTCGAGAATCTCCCGGCCCTTGACCAGGGCGACCCGGTAGGCGCCCTCCGGGACCCGCGGCCCCTGGAAGGCCGGGATCAGGGCGGTCGCCGGCGGCACCGTCGGCGCCGGCAGCCGCATCGGCCACTCGACGCGGTTCAGCCCACGCCGCTTGCGCCCGGGCAGGGTGGTCAGCAGCGTGCCGTCGGCGTCGCGGATCTCGATTCTGAGATCGCCGAACAGGTGGCGCTTCTTCAGCCAGTAGTCGACGGTCGCGGCCTCGCTCGGGTTGTCGCCGACGAACTCGTCGTCCGAGCCGAACCAGGACAGGCCGCCGGTGAGCACCATCGGCGCCGGCCGTGAGGGCAGCAGCGCGACCTCGGCCTCGCGTACCTCCTCGGTGAGGGCGCGCAGCGCCGTCAGGTCGTCCAGGATGTAGATGCCGCGGCCGTGCGTGCCGATGATCAGGTCGTGCTCGGTGGGGTGGACCACGAGGTCGCGCACCGCGACTCTGGGCAGGTTCTCGGTGAAGCGCGCCCACTGACCGCCGCCGTCCAGCGACAGGTACAGGCCGAGCTCAGTGCCGAGGTAGAGCAGCTCGGGGTTGACCGGATCCTGGAGCACCACGTGGGCGTAGCCCACCGGGGCCTGAGGCCCCACCGCGGACCATGACCGCCCGAAGTCCGTCGTGCGGTAGACGTAGGTCGCCATGTCGCCGGTGTGGTGACCGTCGAAGGTGGCGAAGGCGACAGCGACGTCGAGGGGGCTCGCGCGGACCGAGGACACCCAGGTCCCCGCCGGCAGCCCGGGGATGTCGCCGGAGACCAGGGCCCAGCTCGCGCCGCCGTCGCGGGTGACGTGGAGCTGGCCGTCGTCGGTGCCCACCCAGACCACCCCGGGATCCAGCGGCGACTCGGCGATGGTGTAGACGGTGCAGTGGTTCTCGGCGGTGGAGTTGTCGACGCTCAGGCCGCCGGACTGCTCCTGGCGCTGCTTCGCCGGGTCGTCGGTGGTCAGGTCGGGGGAGATCGTGCGCCACGACTCGCCCCGGTCGGTGGACAGGTGCAGGTACTGCGAGCCGTAGTAGAGGACGCCGGGCCGGGTCGGGCTGAGGTGGATCGGGGTGTTCCAGTTGAAGCGGAGCCGGGCCTCGCCGTCCTTCGCATACGGCCGGATGGCCTTGGACTCGCCGGTCGCGAGGTTGACCCGGGACAGGTTGCCGCCCTGGTACTCGACATAGAGGATGTCGCTGTCCGAGGGATCGGCGAAGGCCCAGAAGCCGTCACCCCCGCCGACCACCTGCCAGTCGCCGCCGCGGATGCCCCCCGGACGCCGTGATGGCCCCTTCCACGTACCGTTGTCCTGCAGGCCGCCGAAGACGTTGTAGGGCCACTCGAGGTCGTGGCTGACCTGGTAGAACTGGGACACCGGCAGCGAGCGCACGTGCAGCCAGCTCCGGGCGCGGTCGGTCGACAGGTAGACCCCGCCGTCGGTCCCGAGCACGAGCTGGTGTGGGTTGTTCGGGTTGATCCACAGCGCGTGGTGGTCCGGGTGGACGTTGGAGAAGCTGAAGCCGGCGCCGAACAGGCCGCTGAAGGACTCGCCACCATCGGTGCTGACGGTGAGGGTCAGGCCCGGCTTGTAGACCCGCCGGTGGTCGGTCGGGTCGACCACCAGCTCGGAGAAGTAGAAAGGACGGAGCTGGATGTTCAGCGAGTCGTCTACCCGGCGCCAGCTCGTGCCGAGGTCCTCGGAGCGGTAGAGCGCGGTGGTCGCGGCTTCCACGGTGGCGTAGACCACCGACGGCCGCGACGGTGCGATGGCGACCCCGATCCGGCCGAGGTCGCCCTCGGGAAGCCCCTGGCTCAGCCGGCTCCAGGTGTCGCCGCCGTCAAGGGAGCGATACAGGCCGCTGCCCGGCCCGCCCGAGGTGAAGAAGTCGGGCGAGCGCCGGAACTGCCACATCGCAGCGTAGAGGATGCGCGGCTCCTGCGGGTCCATGTCGAGGTCGGCACAGCCGGTGTCGTCGTCGACCTCGAGGATCTTCTGCCAGGTCTCGCCGCCGTCGGTGGTGCGGTAGACGCCGCGGTCGGCGTGGCTCGACCAGAGCCGGCCGGTGGCACAGACGTAGACGGTGTCGCCCTGTGACGGGTGGACCGCGATCTTGGCGATGCGCTCGGTGGCCTCGAAGCCGAGGTGGCGCCAGCTCTCGCCGCCATCGGTGGTGCGGTAGACGCCGTCGCCCACCGACACGCTGTTGCGCACCCAGGTCTCCCCGGTCCCGACCCAGACCGTCTGCGGGTCGGAGGGATCGACGGTGATCGCGCCGATCGACTGGGTGTGGTCGTCGAACACCGGCTCGAAGGTGAGCCCGGCGTTGCGCGAGCGCCACACTCCGCCGCTGGCGGCGCCGACCCAGATCGTCACCGGGTCTGTCGCCACCGCGTCGACGGCGGCGATTCGTCCGCTCATCACCGCGGGGCCGATCGACCTCGCCCGTAGCCCGCCGAAGGTTGCCGAGTCGACCGTGGACTCGGCGGCGACCACCGTGGACCCGATGAGCCCCATCCCCACGCTCACGAGAACCTGCCACAGCCAGCGACGAGCCATCCCGACCTCCGATACGCTCTACTCCGATTGACCGTGACCGACGGCGGCGGGCTGATCACCCGTCAGCCGTCGGCTGAGAACAGACGGCCGCCGGCCAGCGTCCACGAGCACATCGCAGCCCTCAGCCACCGACCACCGGCGCGGCGGCGGCGGTCCTCGCCGGCATCGTGAAGCGCTCGTCCGGGATCTCGAGGCCCAGCTCGACGCTCTCCAGGGTGATCACCTGCTGCGCCGGGCCGCCGCCGAAGGAGAGCTCCATGGAGTGGGCGAACAGCAGGCCGTCGACCTCCTTGTAGTCGCCGATGACGGTTGTCACCACGACCTCGTTGCCCTGGACCTCGCGGCGCGACTCCACCTTGAACTCGACCAGGTGCTCCTGGTCGAGGTAGACCAGGTCGACGTCGCCGTTCGCCTTGGTCAGCTTGAGCTTGTAGGCCGGCGTCCCGTCCACCTCCTCGGCGCCGAGGAGCTCGACGGCGTGGCCCTTCTCGCGATAGTTGACGAACGGCCCTTCGAGTTCGGCCTGGTCGCGGAGCTGCTTGAGCTGGTCGTCGGCCATGGTCTCGGGCTCGGTCTTGCCGAGGAAGGGCAGCACCGCCCAGCCCACCTCGCCGTCAAAGGCCTGGACCGCGGTCATCCCCTGCAGCGAGAACTCCAGCCTGACCCGATCCGGCCGCTTGAGCTCGACCGTGAACGGCGCCTCGATGGCGCCGGCGGCGCTGCCGCCCATGCGCATCGTGCCCACCATCCGGGCCGTCGTCAGCGCCATCCAGGCCTCCTCGCCGCCCTTGGCCTCGAGGTTGCCCCGGATCAGCTCGTCGACGTCCTGGGCCGCCGCCGGACCGGCCAGGGCGAGCAGGACGCACATCCCACACAGCACAGCCACAGATCGCATGATGTCCCCCATTTCAAGTTTGCCGAGTGAACTCTGGCTCACCGCATGAGTGAGTCGACAGCTGCACCGGAGGGTGATCGTACCACCGCGGCGGCTCCTCGGGCGCCGTTGCGGTGTGCCGCAATTTCCTGCCGGGCGAGGTCCGTTACACTCCGGTGTCGGAAGATCGTCGAGTTCCCTTGGAGGCGCCCATGAGCGAGCAGCCGAGCCCGTCGAAGAGTCCCCTGAGCAAGGTCGGACGCGGCCTCGACCTGACCCGGAGGATCGTCGTCAACAGCCTCTTCGTCGCCCTGCTGGTGGCGGCCGTGGTGCTGCTGCTGCGGCGCGGTGGACCCGAGGTGCCGAAGACCGCCGCGCTGGTCCTCCGCCCGACCGGCGCGATCGTCGAGCAGCTCAGCGGCGACCGGATGGAGCGCCTGCGCGGCCGGCTGCTCGGCAACGCCACCGACGAGACCCTGCTCAAGGACCTCCTCGACGCCATCGAGGCCGGCGCCGCGGACGAGCGCCTGAAGGTGCTGCTGCTCGACCTGTCGCGCATGGGCGCCGCCCGCATGACCTCGCTGGCGGAGCTCGCCGAGGCGATCGACGCCTTCTCGGCGACCGGCAAGCGGGTGATCGCCTCCGCCGACAGCTACGACCAGTACAGCTACGCCCTCGCCGCCCACGCCGACGAGATCTGGCTGCACGAGATGGGCATGGTGATGCTCGAGGGCTTCGGCCGCTACCGGATGTACTACAAGGACCTGCTCGACCGGCTCGAGGTGGACTGGCACGTCTTCAGGGTCGGCGAGTACAAGTCGGCGGTCGAGCCCTACCTTCGCGACGACATGTCGCCCGAGGACCGGGAGGCGGCCCTGGAGTGGCTCGGCGACCTCTGGCGCCACTACCTCGACGACGTCTCGGCGGCGCGGGGGATCGAGCGCGAGGCCCTCGAGAGCTACGCCGTCGGGATCGTCGAGCGCCTCGAGGCCGCCGGCGGCGACACTGCCCGGGCGGCGCTGGAGGCCGGGCTGGTCGACCACGCCGCGCCCCGCGACGCACTCCGCGACCACCTCGTCGAGCTGGTCGGCACGGAGAAGAAGGGCACGTCCTTCGCCCGCATCGGCCACGGCGCCTACCTGGAAACCCTGAAGGACCGGTTCGGCCGCGAGGCCGCCGGCGACCTGGTCGCGGTGGTCGTGGCCCGGGGCACGATCCTCGACGGCACCCAGCCGCCGGGCAAGATCGGCGGCGACTCCACCGCCGCCCTGATCCGGCAGGCCCGGGAGGACGAAAAGGTGAAGGCGATCGTCCTCCGGGTCGACTCGGGGGGCGGCAGCGCCTTCGCGTCGGAGGTCATCCGCCGCGAGCTCGAGCTGGCCCGCGCCGACGGCATCCCGGTCGTGTCCTCGATGGCCGGGGTCGCCGCCTCGGGCGGCTACTGGATCACCATGGCCTCCGACGAGGTCTGGGCCTACCCCACCACCATCACCGGCTCGATCGGCATCTTCGGCATGTTCCCCAACTACCACAAGCCCCTGGCCAGGCACCTCGGGATCCGGGTCGACGGCGTCGGCACCACCCGCTTCGCCGGCGCGATCCGACCCGACCGACCCCTCGACCCTGAGGTCGGCCGCGCGATCCAGCTGGTCATCGACCAGGGCTACCGCGAGTTCATCGGCAAGGCCGCAACGGCCCGCGGCACCACCCCGGAGGCGATCGACGAGGTCGCTCGCGGCCGGGTGTGGAGCGGCGAGGACGCCTTCGCCGTCGGCCTGGTCGACGGGCTCGGCGACCTCGGCGACGCCATCGCCGCCGCCGCCCGCCTCGCCGAGCTCGGCGACGACTACCGGGTGCGCTGGATCGAGAAGAAGCGCGACTGGAAGCAGGAGCTCCTCGCCGACCTGCTCGAGACCACGGCTGAGCTGCGGGCCGAGGAAGCGGCGGACCGCCCGTCGCCGACCGAGGCAGTGCTGCGCGCCGCCCTCCACCAGCTCGAGACCGTCACCGAGCTCAACGACCCGCGCGGCGTCTACGCCTGGTTCCCCTGCGACGGGCTCTGAGGTTCCGCGCCGGCGATCCGAGCTTCCAGGCGGCGCTCGAGCTCCTCGAAGGTGACCCCGAGCCGGCGGGCGGTGCCGACCGCCAGCGAGGTGGTCGCGACTCCGGGCACGAACTGGTAGGTGGTGCCGCCGTCGGGGTCGACCTCGGCCCGGAGGAAGGAGAGCCCCTCGACCGGCGAACACGACTCGAGCTCGAGGGCGAAGTCAAGGAAGTGGGTGGTGACGAAGGCGACCGGTTCGAGCCGACGGAGCAGGCGCAGCACGAGAATGATGATCTCGACCGCCTCGGAGGGGTTGGTCCCCGAGCACAGCTCGTCGAGCAGCACCAGCGACCCCGGCGGCGCGCTCTCGAACAGGGTGCGCAGCCGCACCAGCTCGGTCCCCAGGCGGCCCTCCGCCTGGTCGGCCCGGTCGAGCTCGACGATCGAGGCATAAAGCCCCGGCACCACCGGCAGCACCGCCCGTCGGCAGGGAGCATAGAGCCCGGACTGGGCGAGCACCTGGCACAGCCCGACGGCCTGCAGCAGCCGGGTCTTGCCGCCGGAGTTCGGCCCCGTGACGAGCACGATCGGTGAGCGGTCGGGCGCAGCGATGTCGGTGGCGACCGGCTGCTCGACCAGGGCGAGAAGCAGCGGGTTGAACAGCCCTTCGACGACGGGCCGCGCGCCCGCAACGAGATCCGGAAGGCAGACCTCGAGCCCACGCTCGCGGGCGGCCGCCGCAAACCCTCGAGCCGCCACGTAGACCTCGAGGTGGCAGCACAGCTGCACCACCCGCACCAGTGCCGGCGCGACGCCCTGGTAGACCCCCATCACCAGCCGGTCGACGAGCTCCTCGCGATGCAGGCGGTAGCCTCGCCAGGACGTCCTCAGGCGGTCGAACCACCGTCGCAGTGGCCCGTGGTAGAAGGGGTTGCGCCGGTTCTCCCGGAGCCTGATGACCTCGACCGAGCGCAGTCGGCCGTCGGCGCCGAGGCGCACCGCGAGCTCGAGGGAGGCCATCCCGGACCGGTGGTCGAGCAGCGCCTCCATGCGCTGGAACGCGGCGGCAGCGCGGATCTCCCGCCCCGCCTCGGCAAGACGGACGAGGCCGGACCGGGCGTCGGCGAAACCCTCGACCATCGCCGTCACCACCAAGCGCAGCGAGCGCAGCACGTCGAGCCGGAAGCGCACCGGCTCGAGCCGGGCGTCGTCCCGCGAGGCGCGGAGCAGCGCCATCAGGTCCTGGATCGAGACCAGCAACGCCGCGAGGCGGGCCGCGAGCTCCGGGCGGACTTCGAGCTCGCCCAGCACCCCCTGGCGGTGGCGGAGACGAGCCGACTCGGCCGGCGGACTGGCCAGCACGCGCTCGAGAAACCGTCGGTGGGCCGGGCTCGAGGCGCCCTGCGGCAGGCCGCTGAAGCACCCCCGGACGAGATCAGGCAGGAACAGGTCGGCGGCGAACTGCGCCGCGGTCCACGACGAGGCCGCCACCTCCAGCGCGTCGAGCTCGACGTCGATCTCGCCGGCGCTGACGCGGCCGAGGAAGGCCAGGTCGAGCAGCTCGCGCAGCCGGCCGTGGACGGGCGCCGCGGTCGGTGTCGGCTCGAGCAGGTCGACCAGCGCCAGCCCGTCGAGCTCGCTGGCGGCCTCGACCGCCCCGCGCCCCGCCAGCACCCGGAGCACCCGCTCGCCGAACGGGATCGGGTCCGCCGCCTGCCGCCGGATCTCGTCGCCTGCGCGGGTCCGTCTCGCCCTGTCAGTCCGCTCGCGCAGCGCTGTCGTGCGAAGTGCCACGCCATGAGTGTACACACTGCGGTAGAGTCGTCACGACTCTCGGAGGTGGCCGTGATCGAGCGCGACATCCGCGGTGACGTCATCCTTCTCACAGCGCTGGACTCACTCGACGGACGGCAGGCGCGGCAGCTGCGGGAGCTGGTCGCCGACGAGGTCGTGGCGGGTCGGACCCGATTCGTCCTCGACCTGTCCCAGCTCGAGTTCATCGACTCCTCAGGGCTCGGCGCCCTGGTCTGGAGCCACAGCCGGGTCGCCGAGGCCGGTGGCGCCATGCTACTGTGTGGTATCGGATCACGAGTCCGGACACTGATTGCGCTCACCCGGCTCGACGAGGTGTTGTCGCTGCGCCCCACCCTCCCCGGCGCCCTCGCCGAGCTGTCCACACCACGTGCCGACCACGAGCCCTGAGCGGACCCGTTGCGTCGGTGGCCCCGGGGGCGTCACCATCGCGCTCCCATCCGTCCTGTGACCGAACCGGAGGTGAGAATGGGACCGTCGAGCAACAATGAGCATTCGCCGAGCGCCGTCGACCGGCCGCGCCGTCCGATCCTGTGGACCAACGCTGCATTCCTGATCCTGACGCCGATCCTGGCGATGGTCGCCGTTCCCTGGTACGCCGTCAGCCATGGCATCGGCTGGACCGAGATCGCAGCATGCCTCGGCCTGTGGCTGCTCACCGGGCTGTCGGTGACGGCCGGCTACCACCGGTTGTTCTCGCACCGCAGCTATGAGGCGGTCTGGCCGGTGCGGCTGGTGCTCGTGCTGCTCGGCGGCGCCACCTGGCAGAACAGCGTCATCGCGTGGTGCGCGGCCCACCGCTACCACCACCGCGACGTCGACAGCGAAGGCGACCCCTACAACCCTCAGGAGGGCTTCTGGTACTCGCACATGGGCTGGGTCATGGTCGAGGGCTCGCGGCACGGCGACACCTCCAACGTGCCCGACCTGTGGAAGGATCCGATCTGCCGGTGGCAGCACCGCCACTACCTGCTGATCAGCACTGCCGTCAACCTCGGCCTCGTGCTGCTGCTCGGCTGGCTGACCGGCCGCATGCTCGGCATGCTCATCTTCGGCCTGCTGGTGCGGGTCGTGCTGACCCATCACTTCACCTTCCTGGTCAACTCCGCGGCCCACATGTGGGGCACCCAACCCTGGTCGAAGGGACACTCGGCGCGCGACAACTGGGCGCTGTCCCTGTTCACCTTCGGCGAGGGCTACCACAACTACCACCACACCTTCCAGGTCGACTACCGCAACGGGCCTCTCTGGTACAACTGGGACCCGTCAAAGTGGCTGATCTGGTTGCTGGCCAGCCTCGGTCTCGCCCGCAGACTGCGGCGCAACCCGATCGACGTGGCTCTCGGCCGACGCTTCGAGCTCGCGCACCGCCATTTCAACGAGCGGTTGACACGGCTCGGTGCGACCCTCGACGATCTCGGCGGCCAGCTCGCGGATGAGGTCGACGTCGCCAGACGCGCCCTTGCCGAACGCTTCCTGGCCGCAGAGCAACAGGTCCGGGAAGCACTGGACGCACTCGCCGACGCCCGCCGTACGGTGCAGCAGGCGGCCGCGAACCAGAGGGCTTCATGGCGGGTTCGCCGACGTCTCGCCACCGCCCGGCGCTCGACGCGACGCGCCCTGCGCCACTGGCAGCAGGTCGGCGAGCGATACCTTGGGGAGCTCGACGCCGGCCAGACCGATATGTCGCCAGCCTGACGCACCGTGTCAGGATCCGCGCCGCAGCGTGCCTTCACCGCTCGCTGCAGCGGTGCTACCGTCGCCACCTCAGCGGTTTGAGCCCTGCATTGGAGGCGGGCATGCGTTACTCGAACGTCCGGATTCTCAGCGTCTCGCACCTCGAGGCGCCCCACCGCCTGCTGTCCGACGAGATCGAGCGTCGCCTCGCCCCGGCGATGCGGCGGTTCAACGTGCCCAGCGGAGTGTTGCGCAAGCTGTCGGGGATCGAGTCCCGCCGAATGTTCGACGTCGACTTCTCTCCCTCCGACGGCGCTGCCCAGGCGGCCGAGAAGGCGATCGCCGCCGCCGGCATCGGGCGTGAAGAGCTCGGGGTGATCGTCAACACCTCGGTGTGCCGCGACTACGTCGAACCGTCGACGGCCAGCGTCGTCCACGCCAGGCTCGGTCTCGCCGGCGACTGCCTCAACTTCGACCTCGGCAACGCCTGCCTCGCCTTCATCAACGGCATGGAGGTGGTGGCAAACATGATCGAGCGCGGGCAGGTCGCCTACGGCATCGTGGTCAACTGCGAGAACACCCACTTCGCCCTGGCCGAGACGATCAAGCGGCTGGTCGACCCGCGCACCACCTGGGCGACCTTCCGCGACAACTTCGCCACCCTGACCCTGGGCTGCGGCGCGGTGGCGATGGTTCTCGGCCGCGCCACCGGCGCCGCCGGCGAGCACCGGTTCCTCGGCGGGGTGACCCTGGCCGCGACCGAGTACTGCCGCCTGTGCACGGCCCAGGTGGACAGCATGATCACCAACACCAAGAAGCTCTTCCACCACGGCCTGGAGCTCGGCCTGAAGACCTGGACGGCAGCGCGCGAGGCCCTCGACTGGCGGGTCGAGGACCTCGACCACTTCATCATCCACCAGGTCGGCAAGGCGCACACCGAGAAGTTCGCCCGCTCCCTCGGCATCGACCTCGCCAAGATCTTCCGGCTCTACCCCGACCACGGCAACATCGGCCCCGCCGGGGTGCCGATCGCACTGTCGAAGCTGGTCGAGGCCGGTCGCGTCAAGGCCGGCGACCGAGTCGCCCTGATGGGCATCGGCAGTGGCATCAACTGCACGATGGCCGAGGTGGTCTGGTAGCGCCAGATCCGAGCCGAGATCAGAGGGACCGCTGCTCCGGAACGGCCTCGACCCAGACCCAGCCGCGCAGCTCTCCCTCGGTGAAGCCGACCGCCTGGTCCGCCGGGTAGAGCTGGACGATCTCCGCCTTGATGTCCGCGGGGATGCCGTCGACGGGCCCGTGACACTGCAGGCAGGGCGTCACCATCCGGATGGGCAGCAGCCCTCCCATGCGGTCCTCGGGACCGACGTACCACTGCTCGACCTCGGTCCGGGCCGCAACAGCGGCACTCGCCCAGTCCGGAGCGATGTTGGCCGGGTTGCGGACCCGGAATGACGTCCGGCCGAGCACCACGCCGTGCCGGTTGGACACCAGCGCCGCGATCTCCGGCGCCCGGATCGAGCACACCCCGATCGCCTCGGCCGGACCGCCGGTCTCCAGAGCCTCGACCAGCTCGGCCTTGGTCTCGGTCATCAGGTCGTTTGCCGCGGCCAGGCAGCGGCCGCGCAGGTCGAGCTGCTCCGGGCTCAGAGCGTCGACCGCCACCGCCTCCCAGCCCACCTCGGGGGTCTCGACCCCGACCCCGCCGCCCGTGGTCATCGGCGGCGCCGGCGACTGCCCGCATCCCAACGCCACCGCGATCCCGACACTCAGTATCGCGACTCGAAACACCATGCTGCACCCCCCTCCACGTCCCTCGTCCCTTCTACTTTAACGCCGCGACGAGGAATCAACCAGGGGGCGGGGAGGGAACTCAAGATCCCGCCAACGACACCCGACAACGGACGGCGGACAACGGGTTCTGTTCTGCCGCTTCCGAAACCGAGCCCGACTAGCAGTCGAGGCAGAGGTCCACGATGAAGCCGCAGGCGATGCGGCAGCAGCCCGGGAGCGTGCAACAGGTGAAGCGGGAGTCGGGGCACGAGGTGCACATCTGGCTGCAGTCAGGTCCTTCGCAGCAGTGGGAAAACCCTCTCGTGGTCGAGAGGCGGCTGCTGAACCCGAAGTCGTTCCCCGGACCCACTCGTCCGTCCGACACCAGCCGTTCTCCGACGTGTCCGTCCGGCCAGCTACCGTTGACCCAGACCTGCACCCGGTCGTCCCCGTCCGGCCGCCCGGGAATCACGAGCAGCGGCGCGCCATCGGGAAGCTTCGTGACTGCAGAAGCTTGCGGCTCACCGGCGTCGGCGATCTCCGACGCCCAGGCAACTCCCGCCGCCGAGACCTTGTACTCGGGGTCCACGACGACCGCGAGAGTGGTGTTGCTGGGCTGGGAGAGCACCCGGATCGACCCTGTCGCCAGCTTCCCGGCTTCGACGGCCAACGCGAGCCTGCCGTTTGCAGTCTGCGTGCCGCGAATGGAGATCACCTCGTAGACGGTCTCTTCATCAGCCTGACCGACGCTCGGGAGCATCACGGCAAGGCCCACGAGAGCGAGTCCAAACAACCGAAGGCCTGGAGATGGCATTGTTTCCTCCCGTGTCGAAGGCTTGAGCTGCACGCTAACATACGCGTCTCGGACCGTCAATGTGCGCGCGCCGGCGCGCGGACCGCCCGCCGACCGCCGCCCGGATCCCTGCCGGAGAGGCACACCCTCGCCCGCAGCGCCCCTGCCGCCCCGGTCCTTTCCACTCACTCCTTACCCCTCAACCCGCCGGGTTGCAACCCGCCGGGTTGCCGGCGGGACGGGGCTGGGGGACGATGGCGTCATGGCGATCATGGAGCCCGCCGCAATCCCTCCCGGCCGTGGGCATCTCGACCCGGAGGACCGGGTCAGGTTGCTGCGCCTCGAGCTGCTGGTCGACTCGCGCCGCTTCGACGAGGCCCAGGAGCAGGCCGAGGACCTGTGGCTCGAGGCCGTCGACGCCCACAAGAGGCTCTACCAGGGACTGTCCAACGCCCTCACCGCGGTGGTCGCCCGCCTCGAGCGCAAGCGGCGCGGCGCTCGTGAGATCGCCGCCCGGACCCGACAGATGCTCGCCCCCTACCCTCGACGGGTGCTCGGCCTCGACCTCGACGCCCTGCTCGACAGCGTCGACGACTTCGTGCTCCGCGGCGAGGGTCCGATCCTGCTGCTCCGCCAGGGCGGCGCGGGTCGAGACGTGCGCGTCTGACCACGGCCGCGGCCGACGCATTGGGTTTGCAAATCGGGCCGCTGAACCCGGCGGCGGTCGTGGGCGCTGCGGGATGGGTCGGGAGCGGAGTGCGAGCCAGCGAGACGAACCGTCGAGCCCTGCTCCTGTCGACCTTCCTGGGGCGTGACGACCACCCTCCGCTATCGACGGTGGAACGCCGCCCAGCACGGCACGCACCACGGGCTCTCGGTCGGCACCACCTCGGCGGTCGAGCCGATCGGCCTCGGCTTCGAGCTCGGCGGCGCCCGCTCGGACCTGAACCACTGGCTGGCCGTGGCCCAGGTCAAGGTGGTGCTCGCCCTGCCAATCTCCTGGCGCTGGTGACTCCTCTCCACGACCCGCACTCCGCACTCGTCCCCTCCCGAGCCGGTCTTG